>JANWZB010000020.1 GCA_025055035.1 Candidatus Kapaibacterium sp. | reverse complement strand
GTTACTTCTCAACGAAATCAGCAGCAAACACTTGGCTACACATTGTCTTTTGCGTTTTGTGCGGACCGAATGCCGTACCAACGAACCTAAACGCAGGGTTAAGAATGTTCTTGCGGTATCCTCTGTCTGCTGTTCCATCATCAATCAGCAAATGCACGACGATATCGCGGGCACGGGAACGCCCATAGCAGCAATTTTCACTGACGACGCCCTTACCATAGCGTGCAGCACGGTCGTTAGGATTGCTCTTATCACTACCAACATGCCCAATGATACCACGCGGTCCGGCATTGTCCACATGGTCTCGCGCTGCTTTGGATAGGCTTGGTTGTACTGTCAAAGAATCGGCAGGTCGAGCCATTTTGAGCGCTAGTATCGCATCATCAAGTGCTTTTACCCCTTCTCGGGTAGTAATAGTGCGCTGTCCCGGCACAGCAAGCGTTTTCCCTCTGTAGAAACGGCGATACCCTTCAAGCACCGCTGTCGCATACTCGTAAGGCTTTGTCCGAACCAGATTGAGTTCTCGTACAATTTCCAGTTCGAGAGGTGTGAGGTATGTTGATGGCTCAACATAAGGTCTTATAGACGAAAAACCCGCTGATGCTGCTCCGGCACTGTTGGCTGTACTTGGAGGAGATGCTCCTGCCGACGATGGTGAGGCTCCCATAAGAACCAAAATACGGTCTGCCGATTCAACAATTCGCCCTTGTTGGTCAATAACAACGACACGATTGCCGTCTTGCTGTGTCCGCCATTGCATAGCAGGTGGCATTTCATTGAGTAGCGGCTTTCCTTCAGGTGTTGTAACGACAAAATATTCCCATGGCCCGAGAAATCCATCTTTTGCGAAGAGTCGAAATGAACCAAGTTCCTCAACGCTCAAAACATGACCGCTAGGAGCTCGAAAAGCAACACGGTCTTGGCCTGCGCTGAGAATCTCAAAAATTTCATTCTGCCCAATCACATCACTTACTGGAACAAGACGTGCACTACCGCTTGCTGATGGCTGCAGACCCAAATATCGACCATTGATTGTGCGAAATGCAACACGATGCTCACCCAAAAATGCAAGCTCAAAGATTTCCGTTTCGCGGACAGACGGCGCAGTTGCAGTAAATATTGCACCCATGCGAGGGTCATTGCTTGCTGAAAGAAATCGCCCATTATGAGCAAGCAATGCAATACGGCGCGATGAGATAGGTAGAAACACAGGCTGTGCAGATGTCCCAACGTTGTGCGCACGCTGCATTGGTTGATGCGTCCATTGCGACCAGTTCTGTCCGCTTAGCTGGGTATTCGGAAACTGGCTACTAGAAAGCTGAGTGTTGTTCGGAAGCTGGTTGTTCGATGCAGAAGAGCTCCATTGTTGCTGCGCGGGTGTAGTAGTATTTGGTTGCCCACTACCCAATCCTTGACTCAAGCCTTGCCCCAAGCCCTGTCCTAATCCTTGACCAAATTGCTGAAGACCACTAGGATTGTTCTGAGACTGGTTCTGCGCAGGCTGCTGCGATGCAGTAGAAGGTTGTGCTGTGGGCGATGTATTATTTACCTGCGGCTGAGAAGAACTAGGTTCTGCTGCTGTATTTGGCGACACTGTTGATTTCTTAATCGCGGAAGACTTTACAGCAGCGGGTGCTGGCGTATCTTGCACACTAAATGTCTCTATAGTATTCTGTAGCGACGTATTGAGAGGAGTCTTCACAACACTCGGCGCTGAGACTGGTGTTCCGCTCGGCTGAGACGAAAGTGTCCTAGGCATTGTTTGCAGAGGAGTATCAGCAGCGAGCATTGGTGGAGGTTCCGTCGAGCTATAGCTTGATACAGAGCGATTGTTTGGCTCAAGGCGAATCTCTATCGCATCAATCGTCCGTCCTTTGACCCCAGCAGCAGCACCATTACGCACCCAATCCAGCCATTGACCATCAGTTAGATGAACCCGATAGACCACATCTGTGCGAGGAATACCATATAGATGCAGAGCAATTGCATGAATATTGTGCTGTCCGACCAGTCCAGCAACTTCCCCGTTCGTAACCCATGAACTCCATATTCCATCGTCTGTACACACACTGTACCAAACACCACCTTCGCCACTATTGGCACGAATTTGAAGACCGTCAATCGCGAATCCTCTGTCCAGCATCCCCGAAACTTTGCCAAACTCTGTCCAGCCTACGAATCCCGCATCGCGTATAGATACTTGAAACTCTAGCGCTGAATGCTGAACTTGATGATCCCTTGGCAACGGCGAGGCAGGTATAGGTGTTTTGGTAATTTGCGCTGTTGCTTCGTACATAAAGCAACAAGCAACAATATAGGTACTCAGGATGACACGGTGGTGTGGCATGTGGTTCATTGCGATTGTCCTCCATTATTAACGCTTATCAGAAACGGTAGTGCTTGACTTGACTTAGATGCTACGATGCGATAGAACGTTTAACCTGTGTGTGCACACTGCACATTTCTACACCGCCAGCATACATACATAAAAAAGCACCGCAAGAGCCATGCTCTCGCGGTGCAATACATGAAACTTGCGTGTACAAGCACTATCAACCATCCTGACGCGGTACTTCGATACCAACAATTCGGGTTACACTGCCATCCTTCACCTGAAGTAGTACTGCTTGCCCACGCTTTGCGTCAAGAATGTCCTTGAACTGCTTAACAGATTGAAGAGGCTGCTTGTCTGCTTTGAGGATAACAGCACCGCTGCGCAACCCGATTTTTGCTGCCTCACTGTATGGTACAACTTTCGACACCAAAATACCGTTTGGCACATCAAGTTCTTTGCGTTGGTCGCTTGTCAGCGGTTCGACCGTTAAGCCAAGATTCTCAAACTTCATAGGTGTATTATCGGTCTCTTTCTCGGCAGGAGCACTTGGCTTGCTACCAGATTCAACAGCGACACTTTTATCATCGTCGCGTGCTTTGAGCGTAACGACTTTGGTGATGCGCTTACCATCGCGCCAGATAGTGAGAGTAACATTATCTCCAGCACGCCTCATAGTAATGAGGCTTTGCAATTCATTCGAGGTCTTTACCGGTACACCATCAACCTCCAGAATGACATCACCTTCTTGTATTCCTGCCGCTTTGCCAGCACTATTTTTCATTACTTCCTGCACTATTACACCAGAAATCTTGTCAAGCCCAACCGCTTTCGCAGTAGCTTCATTCACAGAGGTAATCTGCACACCGATATACCCGCGATTGATTTTCCCGTCGTCGATTAAATCCTCCACAACAGAACGCATAAGATTTGACGGAATGGCAAAACCATATCCCTGAAACGCTCCTGTGCGCGTTGCAATCGCTGTATTGATACCAATAAGTTTACCCTCAAGGTTAAAAAGCCCGCCACCGCTATTACCGGGATTAATTGCAGCGTCGGTTTGAATGTAGTTCTCAACGTTATACCCGCTACGCATCGAGAGTCCCCGACCTTTCGCGCTAATAATTCCACTCGTAATCGTAGATTGCAGCGTCCCAAATGGGTTGCCTACTGCTACTACCCATTCGCCTACCTGCGCATCATCGCTGTTACCGATATATGCTGGAGAAAGAGTAACACCGCTTTTGAGTTCAACCTTGATAACAGCAAGGTCGGTGTATTCGTCGCGACCGATGAGCTTTGCTTTTAGCTCATGACCGTCGAACGTCGTAACGGTGATGTCTTTGGCATCTTCAATAACATGGTTATTTGTTACGATGAAGCCATCTTTTGTCAGGATAACACCTGAACCACTTCCTTGCGAGCGGAAGCGCTCTGCTTCTTCGTCATCTTGTTGTCCACGCTGGTTCGGACCGAAAAAGCGAAAGCCGAAGAAATCTTCGAACTGCTTCATGCGCGGGTCCGCTTTGCGCTCAGTAACAACAGTTACTGTAACAACAGAAGGATTCACCGCTTTGCTCACAGCAATAAAAGCGTTGTTGAGAATTTGTGCTGAAGACTCAATTTTGACTGGGGGCTGACCCGAGCCAACTTCAATACGCTTGCGCATTTGCGCAAACGCCAGAGAAATACCTTCATCGCCGAATAATGAAACAATCGCAGCACCGATACCGACACCAAGCACAACCAGCACAATGGCTGCAAGCATTGGTTTGTTCTTCATAGCGTAAACTCCATCAAATTGTGTGATTAGAGAAACTGCAGAAACATCGTTGTCTTCTACCTACCACATTTGAAGAACTTCATCATTACGTGTGTGGCATAGCTTTGCAAAAATACGACAGAGCAAACATTGAAGTTACAGGTTTTTTTAAGCACACTTGTACACTTAACTATAGACGGAATTGTACGGTTTTGAGTTTCTTATACTATTCTACCAAGTACATGCAATTGCTAGACCATGCACCAAGTATCGCAAACAATTGACTACAATTCAAGAATTGAGTAAATTCCACAAGCTATTGTTGGTTCACAGTATGAGCATCATATATTCACTTTGTCAACAATTGCGCAGGCAAAGCATATACACTTCCAGCATCACCGTCATCCCGCATGAATACTCGGTCTCAGCCCACTGCATCAATTGTTGAAAAAGCGGCACAGTATGTCAGTCAGCTGCTGCAGGATAGGCTTGCCGGTGCATACACGTTCCACAATCTTGAGCATACACGTGAAGTTGTTGCTGAAGCAGAGCGTATTGGGCGTGCATGTGGTTTGTCAGATACTGAAATGTGCATATTGCTCACGGCTGCATGGTTTCATGATATAGGCTACATAGAAGCATACGAGAATCATGAAGTTGTAGGTGCGCAAATTGCAGAAGAATTTCTTCTGGCAGAAGAGTGCCCCCCAGAGTTTGTTGAGTGTGTTGCTTCGTGCATCCTTGCAACGCAGATGCCTCAACAACCACGCAACACCATTGAGCAGGTACTGTGCGATGCTGATGTCGCGAATTTAGGCTCCGATTCATTTTTCGAGATGAGCACTAAGCTCCGTACAGAGCTTGCTGCTATCAAAGGCGAGGTATTTTCTGATGAAGAGTGGCGCGACATCTGCTACACCTTCTGCAAATTCCACCGCTTTCATACCGAATATAGCCGTCGAGTACTTGGGATAAAGCAGCAAGAGAATTTGCTTATGCTGGAGCGTGAGCATATCGTACCTACTCAACGCACGACTATAACGTATTTGCCATCGTAACAGCATACACAGCTATGAAGCGTTTCTTCAGCATATTCTGGAAGCTGTGTATAAGCTACGTAGTATTATCCCTAGTAGTTGTTATCATCACACGCTTTATACCCATATGGATAACGCCTCTCATGATCATTCGTCTGGTAGAGGGGATGTTTGCTGGCACGTGGGTTGGCATACGCGCTTCATGGGTACCGCTTGATGCTGTGGCGTTGTCGGTACAAAAGGCAGTAATTGCTGCCGAAGATGCACGTTTCCTGAGCCATCATGGCGTTGATTGGGAAGCTGTTCGTGAGGCACAGCGCCGTAATGAGCGTATGGAACGCCTTGCATGTCAAGGCAAAATCAAGAATCGCCGTGTGTACGGTGCAAGCACAATCACCATGCAGACGGTTAAGAACGCTTTTCTTGTTCCATCGCGCACCTATCTACGCAAAGCACTTGAGGTATATTTTGCATACTTGGTAGAGTGGATATGGGGAAAGCGACGCATTCTCGAAGTATATTTAAATATCATCGAGATGGGCAGTGGTCTCTATGGCATTGAAGCTGCCGCACAACACTATTTTGGTAAGCCTGCTATTGCTCTGAATCAACGCGAAGCCGCTCTTATTGCTGCAATATTACCCAACCCACGACGATGGTCGCCAGCTCGCCCCTCACGGTATATCCAACGCAAAGCCGCACGTATTCAATCCTCTATGAGTGATGTAGCACTCCCTTAGCACAGCCCTATCCTCAGCATCGACTGCTCCAGACTGTGACTTTCGTTACAGATTCTCGCGACCTGTTCTGAGTATTTTGTAGTAAACTTTAACCAGTCCACACTTCGACAACGTACAGCAAGTATATTCTCTTAGCTCGCAACTACCTCTGCATATATACCGTTTTGTCCATTTATTTACACAAGGAGCAACACTATGTTGTACCGCATGATTTACGAAAAAGGTCTCGCGCAGGCGAGCTACATTATTGGATGCCAGCAGAGTGGCACTGCTATTGTCATAGACCCTAAACGTGATATCGATACATATCTTGAAGTTGCTGACCAAGAGAAGCTAAAAATCACACATATTGCAGAAACGCATATTCATGCAGATTTTTTGACTGGATCGCGCGAGCTTGCAGCAGCAACAGGCGCAGAACTTCTGCTGTCCGACGAAGGAGGGGAAGAATGGCGTTATGCCTTCTCTCACACTGGACTCAAGGACGGCAGCACCTTCACAGTGGGCAATCTTCGGTTCGAAGTATGGCATACTCCGGGACACACTCCTGAGCACATTGCATTCTTGCTCTACGATACTCCTGCAAGTGCCCATGCTCCTATTATGTTCTTCACGGGAGACTTTGTATTTGTGGGTGATGTTGGTCGCCCAGATCTTTTAGAAAAGGCTGCTGGCTATAGAGGAACAATGGAAGTTGGAGCACGCCAGATGTTCCAATCGCTCAAGCGCTTCAGAACACTTCCCGACTTCGTTCAGATTATGCCCGGACATGGCGCAGGATCTGCTTGTGGGAAGTCCTTAGGAGCTGTACCAACAAGCACTGTTGGCTATGAAAAGCTCGTGAATTGGGCGCTACAAATCAATGATGAAGAAGAATTTGTCCGCGAGCTTCTGTCTGGGCAGCCCGAACCACCAAAGTACTTTGCAATGATGAAAAAACTGAATAAGGAAGAGCGCCCCTTACTCAAAGAACTTCCCAAGCCACGACGTATTGGTCTCCACGACATACAACAAGCGCTAGACTCAGGTATGCCTATTATCGACACACGCAGCAAGCTTGCATTTGCTGGTGGGCATATCCCTAGGAGTATCAACATTCAGAACAACCATGCTTTCAGCACGTGGGCAGGATGGATTATGGATTATGAGAAACCATTTCTTGTGATTGCATCAGATCATGAGATTGCAGATATTGTCCGTAAGCTTGTACGCGTTGGTCTCGATAATATTCAGGGCTATCTGCCTTCCATCGAAGAATGGTCTTCGCAGGGTCATGAGCTTGAGATTGTTGAGCAAATTTCTGTTCATGACTTATACAATGTTCGGAATATTGCTGACTACACGCTCATTGATATGCGTGGACACAACGAATATATCGAAGGGCATATCGAAGGAGCAATAAACATTCATGTCGGCTATGTACAAGAACAGATTGCAGATCTGCCAAAGTCTAAGACACTTGCTATTTATTGTGCTGGTGGTGATCGTTCGAGCATCGGAGGAAGCATCCTACTGCGGAATGGTATCAAGAACTTTGTGAATGTAACCGGCGGCTTCAATGCATGGAAAGAAGCGGGCTTTCCGTATGTACAGGGAGAGTATCCATCGGCTACTCCCACAAGTGTCGCATACACTTCTTCAGCGGTGGTATCATAACTAATGCAACGAGAAGAAACCCTTGCAATATGAAATCCAATAAAGGACTACTTGTACCACCACGTATGATAATGCATGAACTTTTTGGATATGCTCTGGCTCTTCTTGTGGGCGTATCGCTCGGTATGATTGGTAGCGGAGGCTCTATCCTCACTGTTCCAATTCTTGTGTATGTTATGGGTATCAGCCCAACTCTAGCAACGGCATACTCCCTCTTTATCGTTGGGACTACCGCACTTGCTGGCGTAATTATGCACGGTATTCAAAAGCTTATTCACGTTCGGGCTGCTCTTGTTTTCTTGTTGCCTTCATTTATTACTGTGTATAGTGTTCGACGATTTGGTATGCCCGCGATTCCCGAAGTTATTGCGGAATTTGGCTCCTACATTATCAGCAAGAATATTGCTATTATGCTTGTGTTCTCAGCGCTCATGCTTGCAGCTTCGATATCGATGATACGTAGCGCTCGTAGTACACGCAATCACAGCAACTGCAATAATGCTTCGGATGAGGATATGTCGGGCATCAACTTTCACCTTACTCCGTCGACATATCCTATTATCCTTGCCGAAGGAACTGTTATAGGTGCAATAACAGGCGCAGTGGGTGCTGGGGGCGGCTTTCTTATCATTCCTGCATTAGTCTTGCTTACCAAGCTTCCTATGCGTCTTGCCGTTGGAACATCGCTCCTAGTTATTGCAGCAAACTCGCTTATAGGGTTTCTTGGTGATGTACAAGTTACGCATTCTATGAACTGGCAGCTCTTACTTACATTTACTGGCACCGCACTTCTTGGTATGCTTGGTGGCCTTGCTCTATCGCGCCGTGTAGCAGCATTGCAGCTCAGGATACTGTTTGGATGGTTTCTTGTCTTTATGAGCCTATATATCTTGATAAAAGAGCTTCTGTTGCCCTCAATACTATGACTTTGCCATACCATACAAGGATAACGCTTACACTCTGGCTGGTTACACATAGAGATTAGTTTACACAAACTCTACAACTACCGCAAACTGTACAGCATAAATAAAGTTACAAGAGTATATCTCAATAGCCCCGCTATTTCCCTAGCTAGATTGCTATTTCTGGCGTTTCAGTAGAGAGTATAATGTATTGTTGATTGTTGTGTTTACTCTAGAAGAACGTCATCGAAACGCGGCCAATACAGTGATATGCCAGACATGACGCGCTCATGTCTGGCATACTCACCACCATATCTCTGTTTATTTTACGACCGTTTTATGAGTTCAATATGGCACAGCAAGCGTATCTCTTCCCCTACAAGCACTCCACCAGTATCAAGAAATCTGTTCCATGTAATACCAAAGTCTTTGCGATTGACTTCCCCCGACACCCGAAATCCTGCTCGCATATTGCCAAACATGTCCTGCGCTACACCGCGATAGCGTACTTCAAAGCTTACCTCTTTTGTTACACCATGTAATGTTACGTCTCCTATCAAGCGAAATTTACGGTCATCAAGTTGCTTATATGCGGTACTTTCAAACACAATTGTTGGATATACATCTGCATCCAAAAAATCTACCGAGCGTAAATGGTCGTCACGTTGCTCATTGTATGTATCAATACTTTTTGCCTCCATAACAAAGGATACCCGTAAGTTTTTCAAATCATCGCTATCGGCGTAGACGGTCCCCTGATATTCATTGAATTGCCCCTCTACATCGCCAATGCCGCCCAAATGCTCTACGCTGAAGCCAATCTTCGAATGGTCTTTGTCAATTACCCAAACGCTCTGTGCCATAATATACCTCCGTGTGGTTGATGAGAAGAGTGAAACAAATAAGTTAGGGAGTACAGTCCGCTACTCAGCAAGACTGGTACTGATACTGTACAAACAGAAGATGCGCGGCAGAGACATCACGCAACAACTCCAACATAGATATACGCAATACCAAAGGTTAGCGCTGTATAGCTAGTTGTGGTGAATGCCGCTGTCTGATTCATCATAGCGTCGAATGCTTTGCCACTTGGGAACACTGACGCTGTGTGATGAAGGTAGCTATACGCTTCTGGATATCCCGAAATAAGGCCTCCTATCCAAGAGAGAATGTATTCACTATAGGCTCTAAACAGTATACCAACAACACCAGAAGGTTGTCCAAATTCTAGTACAACGACTTTTCCACCTGGACGAACAACACGGGCCATTTCACGCAGCGCTTGCATAGGCTCATCAACATTGCGAATACCGAATGCAATACTAGCAATATCAAATGTATTGTTTGCATACGGTAGGCACATGGCGTCAGCAATCTCGAACCGAATATCCAAGCCACTTTTCCGAGCTTTGCTTGGCGCAGTTTGCATCATTTCAGCACAGAAGTCTGTTCCTATGACTGTTCCTGTGCTTCCTACGGCTCGCTTAAAGGCAATTGCTAAGTCACCAGTGCCGGTTGCACAATCCAGTACGGACATTCCCGGTTGCGCACCTACGTACCGCACTACAGCCTGCCTCCAATAGTGGTGTATACCGAATGACAGGACATTGTTCCCCACATCATAGCGCGGGGCAATGCGAGCAAACATTGTGCGAACAGCTTCACTCATGCTAGATTATTGTACGTACTTGCTCCTTCAGCGGTACCGAATTGAAGTAAGTATGCTTTCATAAGAGCATCGAGGTCACCATCCATAACAGCATGAACGTCGGATATCTTCATTTCTGTTCGATGGTCATTGACCATTGTGTACGGCTGAAATACATAAGAGCGAATTTGACTACCCCACTCGATTTTCTTTTTGGTGCTTTCGATTGCAGCTTTGGCGGCTTCTTGCTCTTCACGTTGCTTTTGGTATAAACGTGATTTCAGCATTTTCATTGCACGCTCGCGATTTTGCAGCTGCGAGCGTTCTTGCTGACACGACACAACAATACCTGTTGGAATATGACGCAAGCGCACCGCTGTTTCAACCTTGTTCACATTCTGTCCTCCTTTGCCACCTGAACGAAACGTCTCCATTTCAACATCCGCCGGGTTAATAGTGATATCGATAGTGTCGTCAATTTCAGGATACACAAACACTGAGGCAAACGATGTTTGTCGTTTTCCTTGTGCATTGAATGGGGAAATACGGACAAGGCGATGTACGCCATTTTCTGCTTTCAAATATCCATACGCATATTGCCCTTGCACTTCGAGTGTTACTGACTTGAGACCAGCAACGTCACCCTCGACTTCATCAACCAAGTACACCTGATATCCACGCCGTTCTGCCCAGCGCATATACATACGCATTAGCATTTGTACCCAGTCTTGTGCTTCTGTGCCACCAGCGCCAGAATTAATCGTCAAAATTGCATCGCACACATCGTCCTCACCCGATAAAATATTTCGTAGCTCTAGCTGTTCTACAAGTTCCCGTGCACGTGCGAGCTCTTGTGCAACGTCATTCTCCATCGAGGCATCTTCTGCTTCTTCAGCAAGGGCAATCATCATACGACCGTCATCAATCGCTTTGTGGGCACTGCACCACGCATCTACCCACTCTTTGAGCAGTGCAATCTGCTGCATGGTGCGGCGCGCATTCTCAGCATTCTCCCAAAAGTTCGGTGCTTCGGACTCAGCTTCTAAGCGATGCATTGTATCTTTCTTGCCAGCGATGTCAAAGAAACCTCCATAGGCGTTCCGTTCGTTGCTCAAGCTCATTCAGAGCAGATTTTTGTGGCTCAAACATACGCTATCTCTCCTTCGTATAGCAACGTCAATAAAAGTCTTGCTTTCATGCAAACTATTCCGTAAAATACACAGCACACATTAACTGTGTGTTGCAACACTCTTGCACTGAACAGCAAAGTTCAAAGCTACAACTTCCGCGCATTTTGCACAATGCATTTTCTGCAACATTTCTCAATATGCCTTTACATCAATCACTTATACAGCGGATTCAGCGCTTTTCTGCTAAGGATGTTATTTCCATGCTAGCATCTTCATCTCAAAAAGCCGCAGAATCCCATGCAGAGCGGCTGCTTGCAGAGTTAGAAAAAACTCATGCAGGTATTCAGACTGCTGTTGCCACACACCTTGATAAGGCGCAAGAAATATTCTCGCATGCACTGCCTCTTGTTGTCAAGAATATACTCCAGAAGTCTGGTACTCTCACGCTGCAGATGCTTGAAAACGATATGGCAATGACAACAGTTGCTCACACGGCATATACACTCATGCCTTCAATATTCCGCCTTGTCGTCAACGAAGCGACTTTTACAAAGCTTGTGTTACAGAGCCGATCACAGCTCGTGGAATATCTTGAGCGCTTGGAACAAGCTCAACATCAACAACTGCCACAACACTCTTCTTCGTAGGTTATTTGCACGCGTACTTTATTGTTCCAACACGAAATTTTTTATCGCTGTATTCGTCTCTTCCAAAAAACTACAAAAATTTTTTCACACACTCCATGAAACTCTTGCTTTGTTGCTATTCTTTGTTTTATCTTCTAGCGTGTAAAGCATTGAATTATCGGTGATGTACAGCCCCTGCTGTGTACTAGCAAGCACATCTGTCTGTTGTCCGATACAGTGCTTGCCAAGTAAGCATGACAGTAGAAGCTCAACGTATGCAACACATCACCAAAGCTTTTCCAGACCCGATACCACAACACTCTGAAGATTATTTCTACCCACTTTTATGAAGGAATCTCTATCATGGAAGGCAATTTTTCCAACCGCGTTCAAGACGTCATTCGGCTGAGTCGCGAAGAAGCGTTGCGTCTGGGGCACGATTATATCGGCACGGAGCACTTGCTGTTAGGCATTATTCGCGAAGGCGAAGGCATTGCAGTAAAGATTCTACGGAATCTGAATGCGGACTTATTCAAAATCAAAAAGGCTATTGAGGACACAGTACGCTCAAGTGGTGGAACGCTAACCATCGGCAACATTCCTCTCACAAAGCAAGCAGAAAAGGTTCTCAAAATTACGTATCTCGAAGCAAAGCTCTATAAGTCTGATGTTATCGGAACTGAGCACTTAATGCTATCGTTACTGCGCGACGACGATAACATTGCAGCGCAAATTCTCGCACAGTTTAACATTACCTACGAAAGTGTTCGTCAGGAACTTGACAACATCATCAGCGGGAAGTCGAGTGCACAATCGCCCAAAGGCGAGAAGAAGCCAAGCGCATCTCCTGGGAGCAGCAAGCGCCAAGCACCTGATCGTGTTAAGACCCCTGTATTAGACAACTTTGGTCGCGACCTCACTAAGCTAGCTATCGAAGGAAAACTTGACCCCGTTATCGGTCGCGACAAAGAAATCGAGCGCGTTGCTCAGGTACTCTCACGTCGCAAAAAGAATAATCCTGTGCTTATTGGTGAGCCCGGTGTTGGAAAAACTGCTATTGCTGAAGGATTGGCACTGCAAATCATCCAGAAAAAGGTGTCGCGTGTTCTACACGACAAACGCATTGTTACGCTCGACCTCGCAGCGATGGTTGCTGGCACAAAATATCGCGGGCAGTTTGAAGAGCGTATGAAAGCGGTCATGACAGAGCTTGAAAAAGCTAAAGACGTAATTCTCTTTATTGATGAATTACATACAATTGTTGGTGCCGGTGGCGCGTCAGGCTCACTCGATGCGTCAAACATCTTTAAGCCTGCTCTAGCGCGTGGAGATATTCAATGCATCGGTGCAACAACACTTGATGAGTACCGACAGTACATTGAAAAAGATGGTGCTCTCGACCGACGCTTTCAAAAAATTATCGTCGAGCCCCCAACACCAGAGGAAACTATTCTTATTCTCAACAACATCAAGTCCAAGTACGAAGAGCATCACAACGTCCGTTACACCGACGCTGCTATCAAAGCATGCGTTACGATGTCCGAGCGCTACATTACCGACCGATTCTTACCCGACAAAGCAATAGATGTTCTCGATGAGGTTGGTGCGCGTGTGCATCTGTCGAATATTTCTGTCCCGAAAGAGATTCTTGACCTTGAAGAACAAATTGAGAAGGTCAAGGAAGAGAAGAATAATGTCGTGAAAACACAGAACTTCGAGGAAGCTGCTCGTCTACGCGATTTAGAGAAGAAGCTTCAAGCCGAGCTCGAAGCAGCAAAACTTGAATGGGAAGAAACAGCATCAACCATGATTTTCACTGTCGACGAAGAGCAAGTTTCTGATGTTGTTGCAATGATGACTGGTATTCCTGTCAACAAAATTGCCGAAACGGAAAGTGCAAAACTCCTACGCATGGCAGAAGAATTAGAAGCAGAAATCATCGGTCAGAGCGAAGCAGTACAGAAGCTTACTAAAGCCATTCGGCGTAGCCGTGCTGGACTCAAAGACCCTAAGCGTCCTATTGGAACATTCATGTTTCTAGGACCAACAGGTGTTGGCAAAACCGAGCTTGCAAAGGCACTCGCGCGGTATATGTTCTATTCGGAGGATGCTCTTATTCGCGTGGATATGAGCGAATACATGGAAAAATTTTCCGTATCACGCCTTGTAGGAGCACCTCCAGGCTATGTCGGCTACGAAGAAGGTGGTCAGCTGACAGAGAAAGTCCGCCGCAAGCCATACTGCATTATCTTGCTCGATGAAATTGAGAAAGCACACCCCGACGTCTTCAACATTCTCCTCCAAGTTTTTGACGACGGCATTCTCACCGATGGTCTAGGTCGCCGTGTTGATTTTCGCAATACTATCATCATTATGACCTCGAATGTTGGCGTGCGCGATATTAAAGCAGGCGGCAAGCTCGGATTCACTGACAACGCTGAAGAAGATCGCTACGAAAACATGAAGAACACGATTGATGAAGCGCTAAAGCGTATGTTCAATCCAGAGTTTCTCAACCGCATTGATGATACTATTATCTTCCGACCCTTGCAAAAAGAGGATATCTATAAAATTATCGACATTCAAGCTCGTAAGCTCTTTGGGCGCGTGAACGATCTAGGCATTATGCTTGAAATCACTAAGTCTGCAAAAGATTTTCTTGTCAATAAGGGATATGATGAGAAGTATGGTGCACGTCCTCTGCGTCGTGCAATGCAAAAGTATATCGAAGATGAACTTGCAGAAGAAATGCTCTCAGGAGCATTTAAGGAAGGCGATAGAATACGTATTGAGCATGATGGGAACAGCGACAAGCTCAGTTTCATCAATATCCCGCACGACCATTCCCAACCTGACGAGCACACACATCACGCCGAACTAGGATAGCACCTAATAGCTTCTGATGCTATGCAGAATATAATAGCGACGAGCGCATTGTAAAACAGCGCGCTCGTTTGTCATATGTTATAATCTGCGAGTATAGCTTGCAAAGATTAGTACTGTGTTGTACATCTATTTGTACAATCGCGCTACCTTAAATAAATCCGACGAGAATTCTTGCTTTTCTATCTTCGCGCGTGGAAGATGAATAAAGACTTTAGGTTTCCCCGCCTCAATACCAATTGCCACTGTGGACTGACCATTCTCCACAAGAGTAGGCATACCGGTAACAGATAAAATACCCTTCTCTTCGCAGAACTTCTGAGCTGCTACTGCACCCGGCGCAATATAAATGACATCTGCATCGCTTGCCTCACGTGCTATTTGGTTTGGCTTACACGCAGAAGCTTGAATACCAATTGCCAGAAAGCCATTCAGCGCCTCATCTTTGATGATAGACGAGGCATCAGTGAACACAATCACAACTTTAATTTGTTTACCTTGCAAAGTTTTGCACAGAGAAAATACTTTTTTGAGCAAGACAACATGAAGATTCACTGGCACTGGTATTTCCTGTGCACATGCCATAGTGCTCCAGACTACCAAGAGGCCACTCAGAACAAGGATAAACCATACAGATAGGGCTGCCACTATTTGCTGAACGTTATTTCTGTTCATAGTTTCGCTGTATTGTTCTCTCATCACACGAAGGATTGAAAAGCATCAGGAGATGAGCAAAACAGTCATATAATTTTGCGTTAATCTCTACCATCGTATCCAGTATGCTAGTTTTGCTACAACTTCACGCGACGGACCCGGAAGAATCGCATTGCCAATATTAAATGGTTGAATGAAGCCATAGTGAGAGCCTAGTACGTCATAAACACCGATACCGACATCAAGACCCGGAATCTGAAAAGCATTTTTATAGTGTATGAAGAAATTGAGTAGCACAGTCGGTGTTATTTGCTGAACGGTTTGGATGCCGTTCAGAAAGTCTAATGCAGACACAGCATAGCGCTCGCTCAAGAACACACACGACGGGCTTATTGTTAAGCCATCTACCCAACGAGCAAGATTGAACATAGCATTGACGACAACCTTATGCGGAGCAAATCCTAACAAGACATTGTCATTCACATACGACACCTCCCTACGCCCATTATGCACGCGGAAACTCCATACACGATACGGATTCAACGCTCGCACACTATCAGGAAACCCTTCGTTGTTTGCTATGTAGAATGAGTATCCCAGGTTGATACTCCCCCATGCATCTTTCACGAAATATTCAAGCTCAATCCCGCGAGTATTTGTACGAGCGAAATTCCTGTATCCGCCACCACCAAAGACAATTGCATCTTGAATGGAAATGTCGAAGATGTTCGTCGAAACAAACATGTTGTACGACAACTGATACCCAAGCTCTACTTCAAGTGCTGTTGTCAGTTCAGGCTTAATTTGCGGATACAGTCGAATGTTTTCAATTGAGGGCGCGCGGAAGTTTTGACCGAACAAAGCTTTGAAATTGAAATTACCAATCGTCTTTGTAACGCCCAGCCAAGGTACAAGAGCAAGTGGTACTGCACTGTGGCGGTCTAATCGCAGACCGGTATTGACATTCACAATGTCGGTTGTAAGAAGTGCTTGCAGAAATACACCAATATTGCTGTATTGAATTGTACGGCTTTCCTCGCCTGTTACAGGATTACTCCACAGCGACGAGACTGGATCGTGTTCCGAAGCTGTACCATAGTCAACATAGTATTCTGTACCTAACGTAACAAAGACATTCTTCGAGACGTCTGCTGAAACTTGCAAGCTACCAACAGCACGCTCAACAGTTTTGTCCAGCACAAGGAAATTAAATGGTGAACTCGGTTCTAGAGCAATGCTGTCTATAAGATTCCACGGCTGCTGGCGCGTGTAATTGACGCGCGGTGTGATTGTTACCGCGTCTGAAATCTTGATATCATAGCGCACATCTGTAATAAGCGATGTGAAATTTGTACTGAAGCTCTGCGGCAACGTTGCACCAATACCATTGCGCATCATTGTATTATAGCGGTCGTATAGGACTCGTGCTTGCAAACCACCGGCTTTCACCGTTGTATTGAGATGTAGTGGCATCATTACATGATTGTTTGTCATGGGAAACACCTGACCATCTAAGCCAACATACTCACGGTCGCTCATAAGCGCATAGCCTGTATATGCAGAAACACCAACAGCCACATTCCCAAACTTCTTGCCAAAATTTATTCCACAACCCAAGCGACCAAGCGCTGTTTCCATGTGCCCTCCATGCCCTAACACCCACAGACCATTGACGTCTTCGGGTGCACGTGTGATAATGTTGATAACAAGCAATTCGGCAAAGCCTCCGTAAAACGATGATCCTGGACCCCGTATAATTTCAATGCGTTCGATATTCTCCAGCGGGAAACGGTTTGCAAGTGGCACAGTAGCAAACAAGAATTCATTGACTTGCAATCCATCAATCATAATGAGAGCTTTGCCTTCATTTGCCCAATTGCCACGATTGCCAATACCCACAACACCCTGCACATCTCCTCCGAATTCAATGCCCGGTACAAGGCGGAGCACATCAATGATATCACGTGCACCAGAATTTTGTATTTCCTCGCGCTTGATAAGCGTTACTACACCCGGTACATCTTTCTTCGATAGAGGTTTCTTGGACGCAACCTGCAATAAATCGATGTCTAATAATGCGTCAAACGACAGCTCATCGAGCTGACGAATGTCTACTTTGCTAATATCTTGTGCATATCCTTCATGGAATACGTGTAATAGGCACAATGCTAGAGCACAAGCATACCAAACAATATTATTATGACTATGTCTCATACGTGGCACTTGGGCAACAGTAAAAAGACGAGTGTTTGTAGCACAGAGTATACTATCGCACTACCGTAATAAGCGCCTGTAATCGCCGCTGCGTTGTTTCAACAACGACGAGATACGTACCAGCCGGTAGCTCTGCTACCGACAGCAGAGCGCTATGCTCGCCTTCGGGTTGTCGTCCTCGTTCTATAGTTTCCAGCGGTATACCCCGTGTATCAAACAGCAAGACACGTACCGTTTGCGCCCTATCAAGAGTATACTCGACGGTGATCTTGTCAGCTGCGGGATTTGGATAACAACGCAGTGTTCCGATAGGCACAGGAGGCAATGCTGCCACTGTATCGACGCCATCGGGTACAAATGTAAAGCGTCCAGACGAAATAGTTACACCTACGGGAGAAATCAGGACAATATTACCGCTTGTTGCACCAATTGGAATTGTCAGTCGCAGCTCTTGAGAACTTACGATGCGATATGGAACAGCCATACCACCGATAAACACACCCTGTACCATATGAAAGTTTTCACCCTGTACTCGTACAATTGTTCCGATATCTCCCTGCGTAGGAGTGAAGCCAATAATGAGCGGTTCATTGGTGATCAAAGTAAATGTCGTTGTTGTCGTTACTGTACCGTGCGGCGTTACAAGACCAATTACACCAGATGCCCCAGACGGGGGAATTGTAATCTCAACTCTTGTTGGGCTTAGTACAGTAAACGGGACACTAATCCCACCAATGCTAGCGTAACTCGTACCATCAAGGTACTGACCAGAAATAACAATGCGTGTACCAACACTGCCACGCGAGGGATTGACAGCAGAAATTGCAGGAACTGGAAGCATACCGCTGCTCGTTGCCCTACCACCCGGTGTCATAACACTTACATGATCGCTTGGTGACATCCCCGCTTGCAATGCTGCGTTGAGTTGACCCTGATTCACCACAGTAAACGGCACTGCCGTCTGACCAATCGTTACCGTTGTCGTACCAATGAAGTGCTGACCAAAAATCTGAAGAATCAGCCCTTGACGGCTTTGTACAAAGTTTACAGAGCGAATCTGCGGTGGTGGTATAAAGGTAAAGGCACTATCGGAACTCCCTATGCCACCAGCACTTGAAACAGTAATAACACCAGATTCTACACCACTAAGTGGTATTTGCGCCGTAATTTGGTCATCGCTATGAATAGTAAACGGAATGCTTACTCCACCAATTGCTAGAGAGGTTACTTCACGCAAGTTTGTTCCTCGAATGGCAATTCTTGTACCAACGGCTCCAACTGTAGGACTAAATGAAGAAATTATAGGAGCCGGAATAAACGTAAAGCCACGTATCGAGCGTGAGCCACCATTGTTTATGACTGTTATCTCACCACTTGCACCGCTACCGACAACCGCTGCAATCTGCGTCGGCGAAATAACGGTAAAGCGCGCAGCTGGAACGCCACCAAAGCTCACACTACGCGTACCAGTGAAGCCATCGCCAACGATTGTTACAACACGCCCTGTACCTGCCCTTGATGGAGCGAAACCCGTGATAACAGGCGCTCCAAGATAGACAAAGCCGTGTAGCGAGGCAGTACCAGCAGGTGTGCTAATGCTTACGCTTCCACTTGCTCCTGTTCCAACGACTGCTTGCACCTGTGTATCAGAAAGCACACGAAAACTTGCAGCTGAAACCTCGCCAAAGCGAACGGATACTGTTGCTGCTAAATTTGCACCGGTAATAGTAACAATCGTTCCTGAACTTGCAATGGCAGGAGCAAACGATGCAATGCGTGGAGCAGCTAGCAATGTAAAGCCACTACGCGTTGCCAAACCACCCTGTGTTATCACTGTAACGCTACCACCAGCAGTACCAAGCGGCACAATAACCCGCAGTTCTGTCGAGGAAATGAACATAACGTTGGGAGCATTCGTCGTTCCAATGCGTACTATCGCTGTTGTTGTAAAGTTCATACCATATATCGTAAGCACACCACCAACACCTAGCGCTGTAGGCGAAAATCCTGTAATTACTGGTGGAGCAAGGAAGGTAAAGATATCAGTGCTTGTAGCCGTTCCTCCACGCGTTGTAATAGAAATAAAGCCTGTTGATGCATTTGTGGGAACGATAGCTGTTATTTGTGTCGGAGAAACAACCGTTATTGAGTTTGTCGTTATCCCTCCAAAACCTACGAACTGAGCACTTGCAAGGTTTGTACCATTGATAGTTACAAGCGTTCCTTGTGCTCCACTTCGTGGAGAAAAGCCTGTAATCTGCGGCGGTGGTATAAAACTAAAGCCACTTATGCTTGCTGTCCCTCCACGCGTTGTTACAACAATGCTTCCACTTGCTCCCGTACTAAGCACAGCGTGAAGCTCTGTTGGCGAAACTACAGTAAAACTTGCTGCTGGTATTCCTCCAAAACTGACATGCTGTGTTTGATCTAGATGTGTGCCAATAATACGCACAATCGCGCTAGCACCAGCACTTGATGGTGTAAAGCCTGTTAGTGTCGGTGGTGGTATGAATATAAACCCATCTCGTAAGCCTATACCTGTGCGCGTGATAACGCTTACGCTGCCACTTGCTGTTGTTGCTACAACAGCTCGTATTTCTGTTGGAGACAGGACAACAAAACTTTGCGCTGAAACATTTCCAAAACGCACATCGCTCACATCGATAAAGTTTATGCCCAGAATTGTTACCGTCGTACCAGCTCCAGCGCTTGTGGGAGAGAAGCTTATAATCGTTGGAGAAGGAGGAACATAGACAAAACCAATGAGCGACGCTGTCCCACCAGAACTTATAACAACAACGTTTCCTGATGCTCCTTGTGCCACTGTTGCCGTTATGAGGGTATCTGCCTGCACAATAATATTTGCTGCCGTTACTCCACCGAAGTGCACTGCATAAACCCATGACAGGTTTCTTCCTACAATCCGAATTACTTGATTCGGACCCGAACGTTCAGGGCTAAATCCATAAAGCTCTGGTGCAGGAATCAAGCGGAATCCTTGCATCTCTGCTACCCCAGCTGGACTGTACACTCGGATTGTCGTATGCGTAAGCGTCGCATGCGTTGGCACGATAAGCGCTAGCTCCGTAGCAGAAATAACACGCACTGCGGCTAGGACATCGCCAAGTGTCGCAGAAGTAACATCTAGCAAATGCATGCCCGTAATATGAATTGTTGCTCCGGTACCAGCAGCTATAGGCATAATACTGCTGATTACTGGCGGCAGAATATATCGAAAACCGGCAAGGCTTACGCTTCCTGCTGTTGTTGCAACGGTTACTACACCACTTGCTCCAGCACCTACAATAGCACGAATCAATGTATCACTAACCACAGTAAACGATGCAGCAGGCACACCACCAAAACTCACAGACCGCGCCCCTATGAAGTTCCTTCCAATAATGCTTACTGTTCCATGAGAAGCAGCAGCACTTGGCATAAAACGCAGTATAACAGGAGGTGGGTTGATGGTAAATGCTGACGAGATAGCTGTGCCACCGGGCGAGGTAACTTCCACTGCCCCAGCATTCGGTGGTACAACAGCACGGATGTGGGTTGATGAAACGATAGTAAAGTGTAGCGCGGGAATAGTACCGAAGCGCACGCTTGTTACCTCGTTAAGATGCGCACCAATGATTGTAATTGTGTCTCCAGGCGAAGCAGCCGATGGTACAATATTCGTGATGACTGGTGCAGGGTAAAAGATAAATCCTGTTTTTGATGCTACACCACCGGGTGTTGTAACGGCAACAGCACCACTTGCACCTGTACCAACAACTGCTGTAATCTGCGTCGGCGATATGAAACGCATCGAAGCTGCTGGCACACCACCAAAACTTGCTGTCGAAGCGCCGATGAATCCTGTGCCGGTAATTGTCACGGTCATTCCCGGACCTGCAACTTTAGGCGTAAAGTCCGTAATATGAGGCGTTGGGAAGATAAATGTAAAACCTGCAATACTATCAGTCCCGTCAGGGGTTTCTACTGTTACGTGACCACTTGCTCCGTAATCGCCAACAACAGCAGAGATGACCGTCGGCGAAACAGCCATGAATCCTGCCGCCGCAGCACCACCAAAGGTTACACGCCGAACTGTAGAAAGGTTTGTTCCGACGATCGTGATAATGTCTCCCGGTCGCCCACTCGCTGGTATAAACCCTGTTACAGTTGGTGCCGGAATGAACCGAAACCCACCGAGTGATGCTGTGCCACCACTTGCAACAACAAAAATCGTCGTTCCTGCCGAGCCCGGAACAACAGCACGAATTTGGGTTGGTGAGATAACAGTAAAGCTCGCTGCTGTTACAGAACCAAACCCCACCGTGCTTACACCGATAAAATTCGTGCCGTTAATTATAATTTCATCATTCGGCTGTCCACTTGTTGGAGTAAAGCTTGTAATCGTTGGAGTAGGAACGAAGGTAAAGCCAGCTAAGCTTCCTGTTCCTCCCGGATTCTGCACGGAAACGTTTCCACTGGCACCTGAACCAACAACAGCAGTAATCTGGGTCGGAGAGTTCACTGTAAAGCTTACCGCTGGAACACCACCGAATCGCACAGAGGATACTCCCACAAAGTTTGCACCTGTAATTGTTACTAGTCCGCCCGGTCCGCGAGCAGTCGGTGTAAATGCTGTTATACTCGGTGGAAAGAAAAACGCAAATCCAGCAAGACTACCTGTGCCTGCACTACTCGTTACAGAAATGCTTCCCGTCGAACCACTTGCCGGAACAACAGCAGTAATCTGCGTTGGTGAGACAACAGTAAAGCTTGCTGCAGGCACACCACCGAATTGCACACTGGTAACGCCTACAAAGTTTGCCCCGTTAATTGTTACAGTCATTCCCGGTCCAGCGGCACTTGGGATAAAGCTTACAACTGATGGTGGAGGAAGATACGTAAAGCCACTAATACTCACTGTCCCACCAGAAGTCGTTACGGTAATATTTCCACTCATACCCGCACCTACCTGCGCTTGTATTTGTGTTGATGAAATGACCGTAAAGCTTGCTGCTGGTACAGAGCCAAACAGTACGCTGCTCGCTCCACTCAAATTTGTGCCGTTAATTGTTACGATTGTTCCTGTTGGAGCACTTGTTGGCGTGAAGCTTGTCAGCGTAGGTGGTGGATAGTACACGTAACCGCCAAGTGTTGCTGTGCCGCCGGGTGTGGTTACAGCAACGTTCCCACTTGACCCTGAACCAACCACCGCTTGTATCTGTGTTGGAGAAATCACAGAAAAGCTACTCGCTGGCGTGCCACCAAATGTCACCGAGGATACCGAAAGAAAGTTTACACCGATAATCGTTACTGTACTATTAGACGCTGTTGCTGTTGGCGTAAAACTAGTAATCGCTGGTGGCGGAAAGACGAATGTAAAGACTCCAAGCGATGCCGAGCCTCCGGGTGTAAAGACCGTTACATTTCCTGTTGCACCTGTTCCAACAACAGCAGTAATTTGCGTTGGAGAAACTACTGTAAAACTTGCCGCTGGCGTGCCTCCTATGGTAACCGATGTTGCTCCAGTAAAGTTCGTTCCCGTAATTGTCACAGTTGTTGAGGGACCACCCATCGTTGGTGTTATTGTTATAATCGTAGGTGGGGGTACGTATGTAAATCCACCTAGAGCATTTGTTCCTCCCGGAGTTGTTACTTGGATAGCACCACTCATTGCTCCCACAGGAACAATTGCAAGAATTTCAGTTGCAGAAACGACGGTGTAGCTTGCAGCATTTACTCCACCGAACTGTACAGCTGAAGCACCTGTCGCACCAATGAACCCTGCACCGGTAATAACCACTGCCATTCCGGGACCAGCACTTGTTGGCGTAAAGCCTGTTATCATCGGACCGGGAACAAACGTAAATCCTGTTCTCGTTCCCGTGCCTCCGGGTCCTGTAACAACAATAGTGCCTGATGCACCTGTTCCAACAACAGCCGTCATCAAATTGTCAGTAATCACTGAAAATCCCGCTGCTGCTACACCACCGAAGCTTACCGCTGTTGCGCCAGTAAAGCCAGAACCGCTTATCAGCACTGTTGCACCTTGTGCTGCAGCTGTCGGGGAAAAGCTTGTAATGCTTGGCGGAGGGATGAACGTAAAGGTTGCAGCACTGTTTGCTGTGCCACCTGCTGCCGTTACCGACACAGCACCCGTTGCACCAGAAGCAACAACAGCTGTGATTTGCGTCGGAGAGATCACTGTGAAGCTACTTGCAGGCACACCACCAAAGCTCACACTCGTAACACCAATGAAGTTCGTACCGTTGATAGTTACCGTTGCACCTTGTGGCGCACTTGTTGGTGTGAAGCTTGTAATACTAGGTCCGGGTATATACATAAAGCCCGGCTGTGTTCCTGTTCCACCGGGTGTCGTTACTTGGATTGCTCCCGAAGCTCCCGCAGCTACTGTGGCAGTAATCTGTGTTGCTGATACAACAGTAAACGATGCAGCAGGCACACCGCCAAAGCTCACTGCTGTCGCACCAGTAAAGTTTGTTCCTGTAATTGTTACAACTGTTCCGGTTCCTGCACTCGTTGGCGTAAAACTTGTAATTGTAGGTGGAGGAATAAACGTGAAACCGGGAACCATGATTGTCCCGCCGAGTGCCGTTACGAGCACGCTCCCCGATGCTCCACCAGCTGACACAACCGCATCAATGTGTGTTGGCGAAACTACTGTATAACTTGCCGCAGGCACTCCACCAAACATCACAGTCGATACCCCAGCAAAGTTCGTACCGATAATTGTTACTGTTGTACCAGCTCCAGCGCTTGTGGGGCTAAAGCTTGTGATAGTCGGTGGTAGAGGTATAAACGTAAACCCTGCCTGCGTTGCTGTGCCACCGGGTGTGGTTACAACAACGTTCCCACTTGCTCCAGCAGCTGACACAACTGCGTTAATCTGCGTTGGCGACATCACTGTAAACGAAGCCGCAGGAATTCCACCAAAGCTCACTGCTGTCGCACCAGTGAAATTCGTTCCTGTGATAACAACCGTTGTTCCACCGGTAGCACTTGTTGGCGTGAAGCTTATGATTGTTGGCGGAGGAACAAAAGTAAAACCAGCCAGTGTTGCCGTTCCTGCTGGTGTTGTTACCTGTATATTCCCACTCATACTACCTGCCGCAACAACGGCCGTAATTTGTGTCGATGACACAACGACAAACGATGCAGCAGGCACGCCACCAAAGCTCACTGCTGTCGCACCGCTGAATCCAGAACCATTAATAGTCACTGTTGTACCAGCTCCAGCACTTGCTGGACTAAAGCTTGTGATAGTTGGAGCAAGTTGAAAACCTGCAAGACTTGCTGTACCGCCGGGCGTTGTTACCTGCACAGTTCCTGATGCTCCTGTACTTACCACTGCTGTAATTTGTGTTGGGCTGATGTATGTTACACTTGTAGCAGGCACACCACCAAAGCTTACTGTCGGCAGCGGCGATGCAAAAAACCCAGAACCGTTGATTGTTACTGTTCCACCTACAGGAGCACTCGCTGGCGTAAAGCTTGTTATTGTAGGTGCAGGAGCAAAGATAAATCCGGGCTGGCTTGCCGAACCTGCGATAGTCGTTACTTGCACTGTACCCGAAGCCCCCGAACCAACTGTCGCCTGGAGCTGTGTTGGTGAGATATACGTTACACTTGTTGCCGGTATACCACCAAATGTTACTGTTGGCAAGGGAGAAGCAATAAAGTTCGTTCCCGTTAATGTTACTGTACCGCCGTTGCCTTGAATTGTTGGGGTAAAGCTTGTTAGTGTAGGTGCAGGAACGTAGGTAAATCCTACTCGACTAATAGTTCCAGCAGGAATCTGCACCCATACACGACCAGTTGCACCAGCACCCACTGTTGCATTAATTTGATTATCAGACACTACAGTGTAGCCTAGAGCAGGCGTTGCCGACATGAATGTGTTACCAAACCGTACGGCCGTTGCACCTGTAAACCCTGCTCCATTGATAGTAACAACCATTCCAGTTGCAGCAGTTACTGGCGTAAAGCTTGTAATTTGAGCAAAGGTAAATGTACCCAAGCTAGCCGAACCGCCTGGAGCATTGACTGTTACATTCCCACTCGCCCCGCCAGCAGCCACTGTTGCATTGATTTGCGTATCCGAAATTACTGTGTATGATGCAGCATTGACACCACCAAAGCGAACACCTGCTGCTCCTGTTGTTCCAGTAAACCCACTCCCGATAATTGTAACAACCGTGCCAGCAATGCCCGTTGTTGGGCTGAAGCTTGTAATCGTGGGCATGGGAGCAGAGAATGTAAATCCCGCCGCACTTGCAACACATCCTCCCGGTGACTGAACAAACACGGAGCCTGTCGCACCTGAGCCTACAACAGCATCAATTTGTGTGTCAGAAACAACTGTATAGCTAGCAGCGGGAGTTGCTGTAGCAAATGACGCTGTGCCAAAGCGCACTGCCGTCGCTCCTGTAAACCCTGAGCCCAAAATTGTTACTGTTCCACCTGCTGTTTGGCTTGCTGGACTAAACGATGTAATGCTCGGCGTCGGGGCAATAGTCATACTGACTGTTGAGGTTGTTGTACCACCGGGTGTTGTAACCGATACAAGACCCGTCGAACTTCCCGGACCAACATTGGCTGTAATTGCTGTTGTTGAGACTACTGTAACGCCTGTTGCTGGCGTGCCATTCACTGTTACTGTCGCTGGAGCAATAAAGTTTGTTCCTGTAATCGTAAAGTTTCCTCCGATACACCGTACTGTCGGCATCAATCCTGTAATAGTAGGAGGTGATGGCAAAAAGGTGAATCCACCTACACTTGCTGTGCCCCCAGGGGTCGTTACCTGTACAGCTCCTGAGGCACCTGCTGCAGACACTACAGCCTGAATCTGTGTTGAGGAAATAACATTGATGCTCGCTGCAAGTATGCCCCCAAAGCGCACCTCCGACGGTGGACTGGAAGTAAAATTCGTCCCAGTAATTGTAATTGTTGCTCCAGCAGCACCGGAAGCCGGGGTAAAGCTTGCAATTGTTGGTGCTGGATGCCATGTAAATGTCGTCGTTGACGTTGCTGTACCGCCAGGGGTTGTTACCTGTACGAATCCTGTTGCCCCTGCACCCACTGTTGCAACAATCACCGTTGCTGTATTTGTAACAATTGTTGCTGGAGTGCCGCCGACTGTTACCGATGTAGCACCAGAAAGGTTTGTTCCTGTAATAGTCAGTGATGTTCCCGCACCACCGTTGCTCGGTGTAAAGGCTGTGATGATTGGAGGAGGAATGAACGTAAATGATGCGTATGTACCTGTACCGCCAATTGTTGATACTTGCACATTACCTGTTGCTCCTCCAGCAGCCACAACAGCACTAATTTGCGTTGCAGAAATAACTGTAAAGCTCGCTACCGGAACACCGCCAAGCGTTACCGATGTCGCTCCCGTGAAATTCGTTCCAGTGATTGTTACTGTTGCGCCTGATGCTGCACTCGAGGGAACAATCCCTGTAACAGTAGGCGGAGGAACGAACGTGAATCCACCAAGCGATACTGTCCCGCCGGACGTCGTAATTTGTACGTTACCTGAAGCACTTGCCGGCGCAACAACTGCTTGCACCTGCGTTGCAGAAATTGTTGCAAATGTCGCAGCAGGCGTCCCGCCAAACGTTACCGACGATACACCAATAAAGTTCGTTCCAGTAAGTGTTACCAATGCCGAAGCACCAGTAGTCGTTGGTGTGAAGCTTGAGAGTGTTGGCGGAGGAATGAATGTAAAGCCTGGGAATGTCGTTGTACCACCGGGAGCTGTGAGCGTAACGTTTCCACTAGCACTTCCCGGAGCAACTACGGCATGTACTTGTGTGTCGGAAATCACCGTTATTGAAGCTGCTGTGCCACCACCAAACTTGACATCTGCCGTGCCCGTGAGATGAGTGCCTGTAATAATCACCGTCATGCCTGCTCCAGCAATCGTGGGTGAGATACTCGTGATTGTTGGTACAGGTGGCGGAGAAATAGCACGGATACGATGATTATTGCGGTCGGCAACATACACTGTTGTTCCATGCACAGCTACACCAGTTGGCTGATTGAACTGTGCTACTGTCCCGGTTGCATCCATGAATCCTGCTGTGCCACTTCCTGCTAGGGTTGTTACAATACCGGCAGGAGTAATTTGGCGAATGCGATGATTACCTTGCTCAGCAACAATGAGATTGCCCGATCCATCAAACGCTAAACCCGTCGGCTGATTAAACCGTGCCGCTGTTCCTATTCCATCAACCCAACCGGCTGTGCCATTGCCTGCAAATGTTGTTACAACACCGCCCGGAGTAATGCGCCGAATGCAGTGGTTCAGCTGGTCGGCAACATACACATTGCCGCTCCCATCTACAGCAACACCAGCGGGGAAATTAAAGCGCGCTGCCGAGCCTGTGGCATCAACATACCCACTTGCACCCGGAGAACCTGCAAGTGTTGTAACAACACCAGCAGACGTCACACGGCGAATGCAGTGATTCAAAAAATCTGCAACAAAAATATTTCCTGAGCCATCCACTGCTACAGCAACAGGGAAGTTGAACTGTGCAGCGGCACCTGTAGCATCATTGTGTCCTGCAGTGCTCCCGGCAATTGTTGTAACATTACCACCCGGATTGACGCGACGAATCCGATGGTTTCCAGCATCAGCAACAATAACGTTCATCCCGTCCATTGCCACCCCTGTTGGACCACTAAATTGTGCAGATGTACCCATTCCATCAGCGAACCCTGCCGTACCGCTCCCTGCGTGGGTTGTCACAGCTCCCATCGAGGAAATACGCCGAATACGATGGTTGTCTTTGTCGGCAACATAGAGTACTCCTCCCATCGTTACAGCAATTCCTGATGGCAGGTTAAACCGTGCAGCTGTACCCGTTGCATCAATATATCCTATTGTGCTACCAGCGAATGTCGTAACAACCTGCGCTGAACCCGGCTGTACAGCAGCACATATAAGGTAGATGCATACGCTCAACACAATCGTCGCGCGAGAAAATATGCGGGTTCTCATAGCAATAAGGGAATAGAGGATTCAGGAAAATGAAGCTACTGTGCACCGTCGCAGCTGATTTCACATAGCTGTATGCTAAGTCTCTACACACTTAAAATCGAATATCGCAGTTAGGCAAGAGTTTCTTAATTTTTTCTTGTTCATCGGGTGAAAGCCTGTTGCCGCTTAGGACAAGCATCTCCAGACCAGTAAGATTTGCAATTTCTTGTGGAACTGTTGTCAGCTGATTTGCTGAAAGATTGAGTATTTTAAGCCTTTTGAGTGGAGCAAGTATGTTCAGCACGGCAGCCCAATTAAGCTGGGGATTACTACTCAAAGCAAGTGTTTGAAGATTTTCTAGCCGACCCATTTCAACAGGCAAGCTTGTTAATCGGTTATTTCCTAGCATCAGGACGCGCAGGTTTGTCAAATTGCCAATTTCGGGTGGCAGTGTACGCAGCTTATTGGTTGTGAGGTTAATATTTGTCAAGCTTCGTGCATTGCCAATGGTAGCAGGCAATTCTACAAGCTGATTATTACCGAGTTCTAAAACTTGCAGCGCTTGCAGCTGACCGATTTCTTGCGGCAGTGCTGTGAGCATGTTGTTCCATGCTATGAGTACTTGCAGGTTCGTCAAATTGCCGATATCCGGAGGAAGCTTAGTAATTCTATTGGAACTAATCACAAGCTTTGTTAATGCTTTAAGCTGCCCAATTTCCGCTGGCAGTGATTCCAACAGATTCGTACTAATGTCGAGATTTTGAATGTTTCTTAAGCGTGCAATCTCTGGTGGAAGTGCGGTAAGCTCAGTATTCCACAGATTCAGATATGCAAGCTTTCTAACCTGCTCGAGCGTCGGTATAGCAGATGCAATATTAAAGTTTGCATTACCACTGATGTCAAGAACCTGTAAGTTGCCGAGCTTACTTAGCTCTGGTGGGAGTGTTGTAATTTGATTATTCCATAGCACAAGAGACTGAAGATTTGGCAAATCTATAATCTCTGCCGGCAACGTTTTCAGCTCACGGCTTTTAAGGCTTAACCGAAAAACCTTGAGAGGCTCTTGCAGTGCTTCTTCAAGCGATTCATACTCTCTTTGCAGTTCGACACCCGCGCTATCGCTCTTTGCGGGCAGAGCACGTACCGAACCTAACGGTACCACGACGATGATAAGCACATATATTCGTGTAGTATACCATAGGAACATGCGCTTCGGTATCATAAATATTCCCAATCAAGCAGAAATGAGGAGCAATAAACTATACTACTACAGGCTTGTATGAGCAAGTTTGCATTATAGCAGCACTATACCTAGGCTGGCATAATGTACCGCTTTTTTTGTACATATACAACACAGATTGTGAGTTTCGCTCTGCATCGAACTACTAAGAAAAGGGCACGTAGTACCACTCTCGCAAGCAACACATGTGAAGGTATGTATGCTATTCGTACACAATTGGTGTATCAATTTCGATAACTACTGCACGACAATAAAACCGCCCTTCTGGTGTATCATTATCATACAGCATCGGTAATGTTTCCCCTCGACCCTTAACAACAAGCTGCTGCACAAGGTTGGGCGTAATACCAAGACTCTGAGCAACGGCTTCTGCTCTACGCTGCGATAGCAAAAGATTCGCATCGTCTGCTCCTACTGCGTCAGTAAACCCCAAGATACGAACAGTTGACGTGCTTGCAAAAGCTGCTGTTGCACGTATCGCAGAGATAATGCGCTCATTTACAGGAGACACCTTGTCCGAACCAATATCGAACAAAATGAGATTATGGCGACTTTTGTTTACATCATTGAGCTTTTTCGAGCGCTTGTCTTTGATAGTAACACGTTCTACAGGAATAGTAAGAACCCGTGATGTTATGGGCTGCGCATAGAATTTATAATTTACTTCCAGCACACACTCGACACTAGTGGTATCTGATGGCAACATCGTTTGACGCCTACTGACATACCAATCTACATAGGGAGGAAGCGACGATGCACCAAAACCTGACCAGCGACGAAGAACCTTTCCACCCTGCTCCACTGATAACTTCCAACGCATTACCCCCATAGTGTCGAGGATTTGAGGGCGCAAGCGTATAGCAGCAGGAAAGGCTTCGCGAAGCGTGTCTGCAACAACCACAGGTTTCATAATGTTCCAGTTTGCATATAATTCCACGCGGCGATTTTCCTGATCACCCAAAGGGTCGCCTTGCCGTGAAGCTTTTTCTGGTAATTCGCGTGCTTCCAATGATATACGTGAAGCAGAAATTCCCCATACTGCTGATAGGTATTGCTGCACAGCCTGAGCACGAAGCATCGAGATATCTTGAATCTGCGTTTCAAGTCCGCTTTGGGCATTGCAGCCTGTAATAGTGAGAGTTGCACGCGTATTCTGCTGAAGACGATAGCCAATAATGTTTAAAATATCATAGTACACATCGAGCGTTTCACGGTTTGTGAGCTTTTCTGGAACAAATTCTTGTGCTTCACGTGTACCACTGAGCTGCTTATATCGTAGAGGCAAGTATGCGGAGTTTTCATCGAAAAAAATGTAGTTCAAAAGCGAGTGCGTCTTCTCGCTTGAAAACTCTTCTATTGTGATTTTTGAGAGAGGCTCTTCGTAAGTAGCATCAATAAGCGAAGGGTTGAGAGCGGTGGCTCGAAGCAGTGGCTCGGTTATAATACGCTCTCCGCTTGCGGATTGTTTTCGCCCACCAAAAGCAAGTGCCTCGTCAACCTCATACACACCATCGGTTGTCCCAGCAAACAATGACTGTCCCATAACCGCCAGCGACCACACATTAAGATTGGGCAATCCCTCGTGCGAGGCACGCCACGACACACCATTGTCTGTAGAGCGCAGGACGGCACCTATCGCGCCAGCATATAGCACACCGTCCACTGCTATGAGCGAACGAATGTTCTCACGATTCGGTGTTGCTGTCCATGTATCGCCATTATTTGTGGACTGATACACGCCATCAGCTGTTGCAGCAAACACCACTCCATTGT
>JANWZB010000209.1 GCA_025055035.1 Candidatus Kapaibacterium sp. | reverse complement strand
GCTAGAGCCCGAAACAATTCTTGTCGTGGAAACAAGCAGCTATCAGCTCGACAGAATCGTACATTTCCGCCCCGATGTAGCTATTCTTCTCAATATTACTCCCGATCATCTAAGCTATCACGGTACATTCGAGAACTACTGCCGCGCGAAATACAAAATTTCCTTGAATCAAAACGAAAAAAATGTGTTAATTTTGAACGCCGATAATGAGCCTGCACAAGCAGCAGCGGCGTTTTCCCGCGCACAAATCCTTCACTTCAGCGTACATCCCGTGCAGCAAGGAATGTACGTTTCGTCAGGAAAAATGCTCATTCCCCGTGAGCAGCCTGATTCACAGCAGCATAAAGAGGAAGTATTGATGATGGTTGATGAACTCCGTATTCCCGGAATTCACAACGTGTATAACTCGATGGCAGCAGCCCTTGCGGCACGCGCCTTCGAGATACGCAACGAAAATATCCGGGATAGCCTTATGAGTTTTGCAGGTGTTGAGCATCGTCTAGAGTACGTCCGCACGCTTAACGGCGTTGATTACATTAATGACTCAAAAGCCACAAATGTCAACTCTACGTGGTACGCTCTGTCGAGCTATACCAAGCCGATTGTATGGATAGCAGGCGGACGTGGCGACAATAACGATTACTCTGTACTCGACCAGCTAGTGCGCTCACGCGTGCAATATATTATTGCTCTTGGTGAAGAAGCCGACGCTATCTTTCACCACTTTAGTTCTATGGTACGCTGTATCAAAGCCCCAACACTCAATGAGGCTGTGCAGTATGCAGCAGATTATGCAAAAAGTGGCTCGATTGTGCTGTTTTCACCTGCATGCAAGTCCTTCGACATGTTTGTCAACTACGAGCACCGTGGGCAAGTTTTCAAAGAAGCAGTTTTAACTCTCTAAGACTTGCTGCGCTCAACCAGCATTTTCTATGCACAATGCCTCTTCCTGGAACTACCACGTCTTCCAAAGGGCTTGTAGGGCGCTCACATATCGACTGGCTGTTATTCCTCGCAGCAGCATCTCTCATGCTCTTTAGCGTTGCATTTGTATACAGCGCTAGTGCGTATTTTGCCGATGTCAAGTTTGGTTCGCCTGAACGAATGTTCATTGGGCACACACTTCGCGTGCTGGCAAGCTTTATTATCATTATTCTCTTCGCCCGCATCGATTATCATTCCCTGCAGCGCCATTCTAAACCTCTCCTCTTTTTTGCTCTTGGTTGTTTGGTATTTGTCCTAGCTGCAGGTACAACAATCAAAGGCGCAAAACGCTGGATTGGGTTTGGGTCCTTAAGCTTTCAGCCAGCCGAGCTTGCAAAATTTGCACTTGTCTTGCATGTAGCACGGCTCTTGGCTGAAAAGCAATCATATATCAAAGACCTACAACGCGCCTTTCTGCCTATACTGTTTTGGATAAGCATTGTTGCTGCACTGATTGCAGTTCAGCCGAATTTCTCAACTGCCGTGGTAATCGTTGCTCTAGGGGTGCTCATGCTCTTTATTGGCAATGCGCATATTCTTCATATTGTTGCATTCCTTGCCATAGGGTTTTTGGGAGGAATAGCTTATGGCATGACAGAAGAGTACCGCGCACAGCGCATTACCGACTTTCTTCACCAATTGAGCACAATATTCGATGCCGATAATATTCGGCATGTCAATTACCAACTTCAGCAGGCTCTTCTTGCTTTTGGCAATGGTGGTCTTTTGGGAATGGGGCCTGGTCAAAGTCGCCAGCGGGATTGGTTTTTGCCCGAGTCATACGGAGACTTTATCTTCTCGATTATTGGCGAAGAATATGGATTTATCGGTGTTACGCTTATCGTCCTTGCTTTCACTGTGATTGTATGGCGGGGCTTCGTTACAGCACGGCGAGCGCCTGACTATTTCGGACGATTTCTTGCAAGTGGCATCACAATAACCTTTGCTTTATATGCCTTTATCAACATGGGCGTAACAACAGGGATACTCCCAACAACTGGCCTACCACTTCCCTTTATCAGTTACGGCGGAACAGCAATACTTTTCTCAGCAGCAGCGCTTGGTATACTCCTCAACATCTCCGCCCAAGCGCGCAAACAAGCATAATGTGCCCAATAGAACACATAGGTAACACAATTCCCACTGACAATAGGAACTTCATTATACGGATATATGCCTAATACAACAATGGCATACTCACGTGTATTAAAAATTCTGTAAGTTTGCTCTTAGTGTTTCTCGTTCCACTAACAGCAGCAGTACATGGAAGCCATCACGTACAAAGATTGTCTTGTAGGACTAGTAACATACAACAATGGGGAAGACCTCGAACGCACCCTCCAGAAATTTCCCGAACATCCTTCGTATTCTATCGTTGTTCATGTCGACGGCTCGACTGATGGATCTGATTCGTGTCTTGCCAACTATCCGTTTCCCGTTATTTACACTAAACCTAACCGTGGTGTTGGTAAAGCAATCAAAAACTGCATTGAATATGCTCACACTCACGGCTTCAAGGTTATTGCTATCATCCCGGGCA
>JANWZB010000208.1 GCA_025055035.1 Candidatus Kapaibacterium sp. | reverse complement strand
GATTAAGCCGAACTTTCGTCTCGCAGCTGGGCGGTCGAATATGCCGTTAGCACAGGCAATTGCCCGTGCTGTTGAAAAAAAAGCAGCGGAAAACAAAGCGAATATTAACTGTACTGAACAATTGGAAAAAACGATTATTCGGAATTTCAGCGATGGTGAGATTTGGGTAAAGTATGAAGACAGTATTCGTGGAGGAGACTTATTTATTATCCAATCTACGAATGCTCCGGGCGACAATCTTGTTGAATTGCTCATGCTCATCGATGCAGCGCGGCGTGCATCGGCCGACCGTATCACAGCTGTAATTCCATACTTTGGCTATGCACGGCAAGACCGCAAAGACCAGCCACGCGTTTCTATTACAGCAAAGCTTATAGCGAATCTGCTAGCAGAAGCAGGCACTGACCATATCATCACGATGGATTTGCATGTGCCACAAATACAGGGCTTCTTCGACATACCGCTTGACCACCTATATGCTTCGACTGTTCTTGTGAAAAAGCTGCGAAGTCTTGATTTACCAAATCTTGTTATCGCATCGCCCGATGTGGGTGGAGCAAAAACAGCCCGTGCATATGCTAAGCGCCTCAATGCTGGCCTCATTCTTATTGATAAGCGCCGTCCTGCACATAATGTTAGCGAAGTTTTTAACATTATCGGTGACCCAAGAGGAAAGAATGTGATTATCATCGATGATTTGATAGACACAGGTGGTACGTTTGTCGCATGTGCGCGTGCTCTGAAAGATGCGGGGGCTGAGCAAATCTTTGGTGCTTGCACACACCCTGTATTTTCTGGGCAAGCAATAGAAAAAATTGAGAAAAGCGTCGTTTCGCGGCTCTACGTAACTGATACAATTGTTCACACAGACCCTTTGTTTACGCAGAGTAGCAAGATTGTTGTTCAGTCGGTAGCAGATCTCTTTGCAGAGGCAATTTTGCGGACACACAATAACGAGTCCATTACATCGCTGTTTGATACAGACTTAATTCCAACGTAAGCATGTGAAAAGCAAATACATTACATAGATTGTTTCATCTATTTGGAGCACGAATCATGAGCGCCATTACACTAGAAGCACAGCGTCGGGCAGTCGGTAAAAAAGCGTCGAAGGCTGTTCGTAAGGCTGGTCTCATTCCGGGTATATTCTATGCAAAGGGCAAGGAGCCAATACCTATTGCTACAACGCTGAAGCAGATTCGTCCTGCAGTGTACACATCGGATACTCATATCATCACCATGAAGCTCGATAGTGGTGAAACACTCGATTGTGTTCTCAAGGATGTTGCCTTCGACCCTGTTACCGACGAGATTGTACACTTCGACTTGCTTGGCATCGTCGAAGGGCAAACACTTCACGTCGAAGTACCGATTGTTCTGAAGGGTACAGCAAAGGGTGTTTCAATTGGTGGTGGCATTTTGGAGCATCTCATGCACAAAGTGCAGATTGAATGCTTGCCATCGGCGCTGCCCGAGCATATTGAAATTGATATTAGCGATTTAGAGATTGGTAAATCAATTCATGTCGGTGATGTCAAAGTTCCGGGTGTAAAGTTCCTTGCGCATCCCTCAGCAAGCATTGTTGCGATTCATGCCAAGCGCGGGCGTGAGGAGTCTAGTGCTACTCCACCAGCAAAGGGCTAGTGCAGACCGATGCTTTCAAGAATTATTCGCAAGCGCATTATCGCGTGAGGGTAATGCGCTTGCACTCTTCTATGCCGTTGGATTCGGTATCCTCCTCAATACCACATAATGAAGCATTGTCTGGAGTACTATGCGCTTGTACACAGGATTACTAGTGCAGCCACTAGAGGATGGCAGTATAGAGTATATTTCTCAAGGAGCACTTGCTGTAGATTTGGCAGGCAGTATTGCATTTGTCGGAACACGTGCAGAAGCGTTGGAGCGCTATCCCGACGTGCCTGAGGAAGCATGGGGTGATGCATTTATAATACCGGGTCTTGTGGATACACATGTGCATCTTCCACAGTATGAAGCGCGCGCTATTGGTCAAGGGGAGCTCTTGGAATGGCTGAACACGGTCATTTTTCCTCTAGAGGCACGATTTGCCGACGAAGAATATGCGTGGTCGCGTTCTCAGCAATTCTTTGCTAATGCTATACGATGTGGCACAACAACAATGTCTGTATATTGTTCTTCGCATGCTCGTGCTACAGATATTGCATTTGAGGCAGCGTTGCACGCAGGAATACGTGTGTGTATGGGAAAAACGATGATGGATTGTGGAGCGCTGCATGATATTCTAGCTTCTGTAGAAGAGAATCTTGCTGATAGCCTACGCCTTGCACAGAAATGGCATGGTGCTGGAAAAGGACGCTTGCAATACACACTCACACCTCGCTTTGCTGGGAGCTGTTCGCGAGAGTTGCTTCGACGCACCGGCGAGATAGCGCGTACAGAAGGTTTGCGCATTCAAACGCATATTGCTGAGAACCCTTCAGAACTACGGTATATTGCCTCCCTATTTCCCGAGCATGCTTCCTATACCGATGTATATCATGCATACGGCATG
>JANWZB010000207.1 GCA_025055035.1 Candidatus Kapaibacterium sp. | reverse complement strand
TGTAACTCTGTTAAAGCGAAGAACTCGGGTGGAAGCGAACTAAAGGCATTACCAGCAATGTCTAAGTTTTGTAAAGACGATAGTGTTGTGATGACAAGTGGAAAAGACTCAAACTTGTTGTTTGCGATATTGAGAGTCTTGAGCTTTTTGAGTTCGCTTAGGCTGTCGGGCAGCTTTTTTAGTTGGTTAAATAACAATGAAATGTACTCCAAATTTTGAAGCCGGCAAATTTCCGGTGGAAGCGAATCGAGCTGGTTGAAGCTTAAGTCGAGCCATTGTAGGTTCTTAAACTTCACAATTTCACGAGGAAGCTCAGTTAGCATTAGTCCGCTGAGATTTAAGCGATACACCTTGTCGGGAGTAAGCAATGCTCGCTCAATTGAACGAAATTCTGTAACTTGAGCCGATTTCGTCGAAGGGAGTGTTCCTTGAGCATGAGCCCAGAACGGTACGAAGGTGGATATAGTAAGCATCATGCAGCACAGTGTGCTGAGAGTATGCTGAAGATAAAGAATGCGTTTCATAAGAGACAGTACTCGTGAGGTGGATAAGACTATGTTATAGTTATATTCTTGTGTATTCGCCGGTGTGTAAGTGTGCTACATGGATTTTAAATATACACAAAAACGTTAAAAAATCGTGCCAAGTGCCTGTATGCAACCAGTAGTGGCGTGTATGTTATTGATGAGCGTGTACATGGTCGATAAAGAGGTAGGCTGAGTGTCTCAAAATAAGAACAATGGAATGTTTGGGCGAGTGCTCTACAAGGAAAGGTAATACAATGCCTCATTACTTCCTAGAAAAGTTGTATCTTTGCAGCATGTAGCGGGCAATTGCGTGTTTACCACACTATGTTCTCTTCATGAAGCGAAATTCCAAGCGTGTGATTGTTGGTATGTCAGGCGGTGTAGATTCAGCTGTTGCAGCAGCACTGCTTGTTGAACAAGGCTATGAAGTGATTGGTATCACTATCAAGACCTATAACTATGACGATGTGGGTGGTAATGTTGGCAACGAGTCTAGTTGTTGCTCGCTCGATGGAATCAATGATGCACGCCGTGTGTGTATGATGCTTGACATACCACACTACACTGTGGATTTTACTGACAAATTTAAGGCTGCCGTTATTGATTATTTCATCGATACGTACATGTCTGGGCAGACTCCAAATCCTTGTGTGCAGTGTAATAGGCATATCAAGTGGAGCGAAATGCTAAGAAAAGCAGATGCACTGGGAGCAGAATATATTGCAATGGGGCACTACGCATATGTGCGTTACAATGAGGCAACGAGCCGATATTATATTGCACGGGGTACAGATACGCACAAAGACCAATCGTATGCATTGTGGGCATTGCGACAAGAATCTCTTGCTCGAACGATGTTCCCCCTCGCATCATTGACTAAGGAGCAGGTGCGAGCGGAAGCAGCGCGGCTAGGTCTTCCAATTGCAGCAAAGCAAGAATCCTACGAAATCTGCTTTGTTCCTGATAATAACTACAGGCGCTTCCTACGAGATACTGTGTCAGACTTCGACCAGCGAATGCGCGGTGGGAAACTCGTGCTCGATGGTGCTGTTATTGGGGAACATCAGGGATTTGCCTACTACACTATTGGTCAAAGAAAGGGTCTAGGAATATCTTCTCCCGAGCCATTATACGTCCTGAATGTTATACCCGAAACGAATACAGTGGTTGTTGGGCGCGACTGCGATTTGCTTGCAGAAGGTCTGCAAGCTCACTCGCTGAATATGATGAAATATGAGCACATGCACGACGAGCGCATTTGTACTGTTAAGATTCGCTATAAAGACGAAGGTGAAGACGCACTCTGCCAAACGCAGAACGATGGTAAATTGATTGTGCGATTTTGTAAGCCTCGTCGTGCTGTTACCCCTGGACAATCTGTTGTTCTCTACGAAGGAAATGATGTTGTGGGTGGTGGCATTATTGCAGGTGCACTGTAGCGTGATAGAAGAGATTGTGTAAATGGTGGGCATATGACAACTACAAGTAAGATCTACGTTGCTGGGCATCGTGGGCTTGTTGGCTCGGCAATTCTCCATGTACTGAAAAGCAAAGGATTCACGAACATTGTTACGCGCACATCGCAGGAACTGGACTTGCGAAGGCAAGCTGATGTAGAACGCTTCTTCGAGCAGGAGCGACCCGATTATGTGTTTGTGGCGGCAGCGAAGGTGGGAGGAATTCATGCAAACAATACTTACCGTGCAGACTTCCTGTACGACAATCTTGCAATCCAGAATAATGTTATCTATTCTGCATATCGATTTGGTGCTAAAAAGCTGCTGTTTTTGGGGAGTTCGTGCATTTATCCGAAATTTGCTCCGCAGCCAATGCGAGAAGATGCATTGTTGACAGGACCCTTAGAGCCCACGAATGAACCGTACGCAATTGCGAAAATTGCTGGTATTAAGCTTTGTGAAGCACTGTACGACCAGTACGGCTTTCTTGCTATTTCTTGTATGCCGACAAACCTTTATGGTCCAAATGATAATTTTGACCTACAGACTTC
>JANWZB010000206.1 GCA_025055035.1 Candidatus Kapaibacterium sp. | reverse complement strand
GAGCTTGCTGAGATTGGAAACATTAGGAAAATCTTCTACAAATTTTCCTGCATCATCAAGAAACCGCAACCGTATAATGACATCGCTATCAAGCTTGTAGGGTGGCATACGCTCCTGCGACAAGAGCATATTGCGCCCTTTAAATCGCGTGAAGTATGGCTTCGACACAAGGCTTTCAGGCTCTAGTTCGGGATATCTACTAAGCTCATGGATTTCCCATACGAGCTTTTGCTCGCGTGTCTGCTCAATTAGCGTCTGAATGACTTGAGCATACAGTAAATTGACCATTGTAAACACATATAAAGAGGTGAATAAAACACAGTGCTTCCACCCACACATGCTAGCAATTAACTATGCACAATGATTGCTACGATTGCTACCGAATCTGTGGTAATAGAGGCATTGCTGTCATACTATGTTCTTGTGGACTTGCCGTCGCAAGCTCGAACATATAGAGACACTGGCGACGTATCTCTTCTGGTAACATATTCCACAGGCTATACGATGCGCATGCACTTTTGGCTAAAGGCGCCTGTAGCGCTCTAAATATAGAGAATATGGACGACTGCGTCTCATCGTCATCGTCTTGCTCAAGGAGTCGCTTCACAAGCCGCTCTATGCGGTTTGCTTCTTCCATCGGATACCGCTTAATGGCAACACGCTGGGAGTCTGAAATACCTAGACGACGTTTTGCAATGCCGATAGCCGTATACAACCCACCAAGCGTATCTACAAGACCTCGCTCGCGTGCTGCTGCTCCCGTCCACACTCGACCCTTTGCAAGTGCGCGTGTCTCATCGAAGGTTTTGCGACGGCTTTCAGCAACGCGCTGCACGAAATTACGATAGATTTTTTCACTCTGCTGATGAATACGTACTCGGTCTATATCGCTTAACCGCAACGCTGGGTCATAGGCAATTGCAGAAGGCGTCGTTACTACTGTATCAACCGATACACCAATCTTCTCGAGCAATTTTGTTGCATTTGGCAAAAGCATGAGTACGCCAATAGAACCTGTTACCGTATTGGCATCAGCAATAATTGTATCGCATGCCATTGCCATGTAGTATCCTCCTGATGCCGCTACATCACTCATAGAGGCATACACAGGCTTATGCTTTGCAGCTTTGCGAATTTCTTCCCACATCTCCTCTGAAGCAAATGACGACCCTCCGGGAGAATCTATTCGAATAATAATTGCCTTAACATTTTTGTTGTCTCGTGCCTTACGGAGGCTTCGGATAAACGATTTTGCAACAATTTGCCCGCTTTCATCGCCTGTACTAACAATTGTTCCCGAAGCAAAGACAATTGCTACCTGCTTATTTTTGTCCACATTGCTGTCATCCGCCGCCTCGCGATACGACTTACTGTTGATATAGCGGCTAATGCTTACCAAACGTAGTTTTTCTGACGCTACGCTTGCACTGTCTTTTGTGCTACCGCTTTTAGCTTTCATAATTGCGATACGCTGTTTGATATCGTCCTTGAGCGTAGTGCTTGAGCGAATACCATCGATAAATCCAAGAGCAAGAAGCGAGTCTGATGTATAGACTCCACGCTGCAAAACATTCTGCACAAATTCTGGTTTCAGAGAACGCGCTTTTGAGACTACACGCACAAATTCTTCCGCCCGCGCTACGAGTACCTCTCGTAACTCTTGCTTTGCTGGCTCGCTGTACTGTGTACGGCTGTACGGCTCTACAGCTGACTTGTATTCCTCAAACTGCTCTACATAAAACTCGACACCAATTTTTTCTAGTGTTCCTTTGAAAAAGACTCCTAGCGCGCTAAATCCATTCATTTCGAGCAGACCTTCCAGCGGCATAAATACTGAGTCTGCAATAGAAGCAACATAATAATCACGCTCAGAGCCATTTTCGATGTATGCATAGATAAATTTGCCCGACGCCTTAAATTCTTCTAGTGCACCGCGCAATTCGGCAAGTTTCGCACCGCCTGCTCGTATATTCCCGTCTAAAAGGATGCCAACGATATTCGGGTCGGTTTTTGCCCTTTTAATCCCCAAAAGAATGTCAAAAAATGCTGGTGTTCCATCAGTATCATCACTTATGAGAATATTCAGCGGATCGTCTTGGGCACGTTCTTCAATGCTACCGGGTAGCTTCACATACAGCACCGAGTTCTCTTTCACAGAAACAGAGCGTTTTGCGTCGAACAGTGTACCAAGTGATACGAGAGCACCAGCAATCAACGCAACAAAGCCGAAAACAATAACAACAATCACTACGACTGGTATCCACCACCGAAAGCGGCGCTCGTGGCGCTGATTGGTATATCGAGGATACTGTGGGGCTTGTTCTTGAGAGGTACTTAATGTGTCCATAAGCATGTACGCAGAAAGTGAATAATGAGTGGCTGTCGTCCTAACTCTTGGCAACCAGAAGTCACACAGTATTGAGGAGCTAATATTGAGCAGAATGTTTTGTCGATTCTCGTACACTGCACTATCTATGCAGTAAACGAAAGTACTATGCCAAAGTTACGCGAAAAATTCCAAGCAGCAAGTAAAAATACTGAATACTGACGCTCAATCTATGAACTATTAC
>JANWZB010000205.1 GCA_025055035.1 Candidatus Kapaibacterium sp. | reverse complement strand
ATAGAGCACTATACCATCGAGCGCAGCTTCTCGCATATTAGCGATGCTGTGCGCTCAACGCTTGCAATAATACATCGGGAAGCTCGTTCTCATGCTCTACGCAAGCAAGCAGAACGCATACTGCAAGCGAGCATCACCAAAGCTGAGCGGGTACTAAAAGCAATAGAACAGGATACTGAAGGTGCTCAGCGCGCAAACGATAGACAACAATGGGCAGAAATCCTTATGGCACAACCCTGCCTACACACAAAGGGGCTTGAAAAGCTAGAAACACAGGATTGGTTGGGCAATGCTATCAGCATCCCTTTACAACCCGCTTTAACACTTCTTGAAAATGCTGAAGAATATTTCAAAAAAGCTGCACGTTCACGCGTAACACTGAAACAGCAAGAAGAACGCAAGCGCGTGTATGAACGTTCCCTGCTGAATGCACAGCAGGCACTGCGTAATATACCACCATTGCACAATGAGCGTGAACTTAGCACATGGCTCGCTACACTCAATATCGTACCACGATACTCTGCGACATCTATGCACAATACTACTCCTTCACACAACACATCAAACGAGACTATACGACGTTTTCGTCAATTTGTGCTGAGTGATGCCTATACTCTCTATGTTGGCAAGACAGCAGCTGATAACGATGCTCTGACGCTCCGTTTTGCTAAGCCTCACGATTACTGGTTTCATGCACGCGGTGTACCTGGTTCGCATGCTGTGCTACGGTGTACATCGAAGGATGCAAAGCCACCGAAGCACATTCTCGAAGAAGCTGCTTCGATTGCAGCCTATTTTTCTAAGGCTCGCCACGCCAAGCTTGCTCCTGTTGTATACACACAAAAAAAATATGTCCGCAAACCTAAAGGTGCTGTTGCTGGTGCGGTGGTACTGGAACGCGAAGATGTACTCATGGTGCGTCCCCACATTCCTCAAAAATTTCTCGGTGCTATTGACAATGAGCTACTCACTTGAGTAGTATTCGCAATACCTACACAGAATAACACCACAGCTCCTCCTGTTTCAGAACGGTCGAATTTTATGACAATGAATTGCGAGCAATTTGCTATCTTGTAGTTTTAAGTGCACATTACGACACACTGAATGCCAATGACTGTGATTCCTAGCACGCCGTTTCTCTTTGTTATTGACGCGCTTCTTTGTGGTGTACACAGTATGCGCGATGTGTCGGGCACACAGCCCTGGTGTATGTTGCATCAACCTGTGCTACGCTATGCACTTGTTATACTTTTCTGCATAAGCATGCCGCTGGCTGGGCAAACCCAACCACAAACTCAGCTTTTAGACAGCGCACAGCTTAGCACTCTCCAGACATATACTTCGTTGGACGAAGCAGTAAAAAATGCGGATAAAGTTGAAAAGCTTGACCTTAGCGGCTTACAACTAGAAGAATTTCCTACGAAAATTGAGAAGCTTAGCAACCTTCGCGTACTTCTGCTTGATGCGAATCGTATTACGTCTGTGCCGCCTACTATTAGCAAGCTTACAAAGCTTCAGGTATTAAGCATGAGGGCGAATCTCCTCGAAGCATTTCCGCGCGATATTCCTAAGCTTGCATCATTGCAAGTGTTACACTTGGGACAAAACCAGATTTCATGGATACCAAAAGACATCGGTTTGCTTACAGAGCTTCGAGTGCTTAATCTGCAAAGTAACGCACTAACAGCACTTCCCGAAGATATTGGTAAACTCAGCAAGCTTACTCATCTCGATGTTAGTAACAACCAACTCTCAAGCCTTCCTGTTGATCTCGGTCAGATATCATCGCTCGAGTATTTAGATGCTAGCCGAAACCGCATTAGCACTTTAGGTCCTGAAATAGGCGCGTGGTCACGCCTCAAGGTTCTTGCTCTCGAAGGGAACGAACTCAAAGCATTGCCAAATGAAATATCGAAGCTTACATCCCTACAGCGCCTTGAGCTGAGCACAAATCAAATAGAGGTTCTACCACCAGACATAGGAGCACTCAAGCAGTTGCAAGTACTGCGCATGGTTGGCAATGCTTTAACTGCTCTTCCAGCAGAGATTGGTAAGCTCACAGAGCTTATTCAGCTGGATTTAAATAGCAATCCCCTTACTACTCTGCCTAAAGAAATTGGCAATCTTGTCAATTTACAGATTCTAGAGCTAGGAAGCTGCAAGCTCACCGAAATCCCCACAACACTTGGTAATCTTGTGAACCTTGAGAAGCTTTCGCTCAACGGCAACCAACTCTCAAGCCTTCCTCCAGATATTGGAAAGCTTGTGAACTTGCAGCGCCTCACGCTCAATGGTAATCAGCTTACAATGCTTCCTCCAGAGATTGGGAATCTCACAAAGCTACAAAGCCTAAATATTAGCAATAACCGCCTTACAAGCTTGCCACCAGATATTGGCAAAGTAATGAACCTCCAGATGCTGAATGCAACACGCAATCAAATTGCGAGTCTTCCCAATGATGTTGGCAAGCTACTGAATCTCCAAAAATTTCTTATCGCCGACAATAAACTCACCGCACTACCAAGCTCAATCTCTGGATTGACTGATTTGCAAGAAATCAATCTAGCTCGCAATCGCGAGCTTTCTCGGCTGCCCGACATGATTCGACTTGTACGCCTAAAAAAGCTTGACTTGCTTGAAACAA
>JANWZB010000204.1 GCA_025055035.1 Candidatus Kapaibacterium sp. | reverse complement strand
ATGATACCGCAAGACACACGAAAATCCCTGAACACCCGCTTCTTGCATATACTGCGGACGGCGTATGCGTATAGGCACAAAGAACGTATCTCCAATCACTGCTCGCACATCGTTTGTCCACAGCTGTGCTGTTGCAGGCAGTGTCTCAGCCGACAGTACAACACGTGCCGTCGGCTTGCGACAATCGAAGCCATAACGTTCAAGTACAGGGAGACCCATCGACGTCAAGTACTGACCCGGGCAAGCAGAACCGCGATAGCGTAGTGTCATGGTTGCTACGGCACCTGCAGGCGTTGGATTCGGTGAAACGCGCTCTACAATGAAGAGCGAATCAAAAGAATATACCGGCATTTGCCACACAATTGGAAGATTCCCTGCATTGCGCAGCCGTACATCTAGAGTGCGTGCTGTATTAGGTGGTGCAGCACCGAGCGAACGAAAGATTGTTGTGGGCTCGTCAGTCGCTGACAAATCCAGAAACTCGAAGTCTAGAACATTCTTGACAGCTGATACTGTCGTCGTCGTTACGCCATTTGCAGCATTGCTTGTTATCGTCAGCGTTGCGTTGACGATACCTTGCGTTGTAGGCAAAGGAACAAATACTATCGGAACAGTAGCAGACATCCCACGCACAAGCCGCACTGGAAGCGTTGACACCTGCACGCGATACAATGGCGACGACGACGTTATTGCACTTATCACCAAATCCTGACCACCAGTGTTAGTGAGCGTTATTTGCGACGACGATGATGTTTCACAGGTGAGTGTTCCAAGCGAAAGGGTATGTGTGGCGCTGATATACGGAGGTAAAATCGTTGCTTGTACGGCAATTGTACGTACTTGACTACAATTATCAATAAGCTCTATTCTTCCCGACACATCGTTTGCACCACCTAAAAACGTTATAACTGCCTGTGATGTTCCACCCGGAGGCGTTGTTACAGGAGTTACCTGCAGCGAGAACGGAGCATTTACTCGCGCATTTCCGGCACCCCATGTAATTGGCAATGTGCCTGTATTAGTAATTGTTAGTACCTCACTTGCCGAAGCATTAGGCAGAATATTTATGAAGCTTACCGAAGTCCGCGAAATCGTAAAACCAACAGAATCCTTCGACCCTACTAACGTAGCATGAAAGACAGGCATTCCATCAGCATTCGAGACTATCCGCAAAGTATCTGTTGCAGCGCCTGTACGAAGAGGACGAAAGCGTATCTGTATTGTGCGGCTCTGTCCTGAAGCTAATGATACCGGTAGCACAGGCGTTTGCACAAAGGTAAATGCTCCACCACTCGTTCCTAGAATATGCATCTCGCTAATAACAAGGTCATTAGCATCATCACCGGTGTTTGTTATCGTAACCGTATGAATTGTATCGCTTGTACAGACAAGACTGCCAAAACGTACCGGGACAGCTAGACCAAGCGTGGGATTGGGACGATTAACAGTATACTGTAATAACACAGGAAGCTCTATACCACATAAATCGCGAATGTTCCATACATCGCTAAATACTCCTGCTGTTGCTGTGCTACGCACACGAATAGTTACAACGACCGAGTCGCCAGGACTAAGAACAGGCTGCGGAATCAGCGCCTCAAAAAGCTGGCTATTGAGCGGTGGGACTGGCTGTACAACTGTCCCTCTATTACGCAGAACAAGAGTCTGTGGTGGCAATGTACCGCCACGTGTTACAGTCCCAAACACAATAGACTGGCGGGATACTTCCAAGCGCACAAGATCATTACGCACGCGCAGATTGACTGTTGTACTGCCTACTGGAAAGCCATTCCGTGCATTAGAAAACAGTGTCAGTGTTGGAAGAAAGTCTTGTTCACTTACCTGACGAGGTGTATAGCGAATGGTGATGTCTCGCGATGTATTAAATGTAATGCGCAGAGGATTCTGGGACGATAGTTCTGGAGGATTGACAATCTGAAAATCTGGATGATCGAACGTCGCTCCCGTAACAATCAGCATTTCTTGACCAGAGTTATAGATGGTCAATGTTGTATCCACATACGGCGGTTTTGTTGCTTCGCATGCGTAGTCTCCCAAATACAGACGTTGGTCGCGCACCGGCACTTCCGTACCTTGTGTACGACGGCGGACAGTGATATTTGGAGGGTTTTGTGCTACACTTGCCCGAACCTGAAAATCCAAGCTTATGGCACATTCTATATCTGTCGGATTAAAATTCGCCGATGGCACTTGTCCTGCAACGTCGCCAAGAAATTCGACTGTAAGACGCATTGTATCACCCGGCTGCAGTGTTGCCGATGCACGGCGCGTAACAGGATTAAATGTTGAAGCAGGAACTGTCGAGACAATACGAAACAACGGATGGAAATTGACCACATAATCCCATACAATCGGTACTGTGCCAGTATTTCGTAGCCAAGATATTGTGCGGATCGCCGACATGTTCGGTGGTAAAGTTCCGAAATCTAGGGTCTGCTGTAGCAATTCAAATGAGCGCCGCTGCCGTGTTCCACGCAGGTTGAGTATAAGGTCTTCGATCGTTGGGTTGCCAGCACTATCTACCACAACAACTCGGAGCACCGCTGTGCGTACTCCTAGTGCACTTCCATCAAACTGGATCACGATATCGCGACCAGTTACCGGAATATTTGCCGGCAGCATCGACGGACTGAGCACCCTAAAATCAGTAGCATGTGCTCCGCTCAGCATCATAC
>JANWZB010000203.1 GCA_025055035.1 Candidatus Kapaibacterium sp. | reverse complement strand
AACAAAAATAACAGGCTGACCTGTACCGTACAGTCCGCCCCCCGAACGTACAACAAAGCGCACACCACCACCGACATTACCCGATGCAGGAGCTATACTTACGCCAGCAACTTTGCCCGTAAGCATTTGGGTGATATCATGAAAGCTTTGTGTTTCGGCTAGAGCAGCAGCGTCAATGCGTGCGACGGCGATTTCTGCAACGCTTTTTTGTGTGCGCGAAGCAAGACCTGTAACAACAACTTCATCGAGACCACGAATATCAGGTATAAGCTCCAGAATAAGAGGTTCGGCTTCAAGTGAACTCATGTGTTCGCCAATAGATTCCGTGCGAATGAGCGTTTTGTATAAGGGTGCTGAGACTGTAAGTCGGTATGTTCCTGGCTTCAAGTCTTTCAGTTCAAATGTGCCATCGCGAAGGGTAATAGCTCCTACGCTACTGCGAGGCGTAGTGTCGAGGATGAGCTGTACACGTGCTCCCTGAACTGCTTGACCTGTGCGTTTGTCGAGTACCTTGCCGTACAGTGCTGTCTGCTGCTCTGCTCTGAGAACTGCCGGTTGCCATAACACATACCAGCAGAGCAGGACAGTAAATGCTATGCAAGAATTGGAGCTGCGAAAGTAACGACCATGTGCCATTGTGCTGCATCACAAGTTCATAGATTTATACACGTGTATTAAAGTACAAAAGCAAAAGTACAAAAGCAGTATTGTTATCTAGCGCTGCTCAGCAATGCGTCGTTCGTGTTCGTCGAGGATTGGATGCATAATCCGAAAGAACAGCGGAGGAATGAGAGAAAGTAACATCATTCCCGGATAGCCTGTAGGCATTTGCGGAGATTCATCGAAGACGCGTAGTGTCTGATAGCGGCGTGTTGGATGAACGTGATGATCTGCATGACGCTGAAGTTTGATAAGCAGAGCGTTGGTAAGAGCTTCACGTGCTTCCCAAGAGTGGATTGGAAGAGGCGGCTCATACCGTCCGTTGGGAAGTTTTCTGCGCGATAGTCCATAGTGCTCGACATAATTAATCATCTCAAGTTCTTGAATTGCGATAAAGCTTTGCAGCGCATAGAATGCCACAGCAAGCCAGCCGAAAGCAAGTCCGAGTGCTAATGCCGCAAGAAGCGGCAGAATAGTAAACCAAAGCATCTGGTTACGCCAATGAAAAAAAGGAATTTTGCGCTTTGCAAGACGGTCAAGCTCAAGCTCCCATGCACTTTTCCAGCTTCCCAAAAGCGTGCGGGGGAAAAAAGCATAAAAACTCTCTCCGCGCCTTGCCGATGCTGGGTCTTCAGGAGTGGCAACACGTACATGGTGACCACGAACATGCTCGATGTAAAAATGCATGTACGAAACGCTCAGCAGGAGGAGTTTTCCGCAGAATTGTTCGAAGCGTGTTGGTTTATGTAAAAGTTCGTGAGCAATGTTAATGCCGTTGCCGCTGAGTATGCCTATAGATAGAGTAAGAGCAGTGATTTCCCACCACGCAAGAGGCTTGGGTTGTACGCCGATAACATAAGCTCCCCATATAATCATTGCGAGCTGAACACCTGTATAGAGAAGCGTTACACTGCGAAAGCTGAAACGCTGTTCGAGTTGTTCGTATTCCTCAGCAGAATAGTTGCGGCTATCGCGACCAATCACCATGTCGAGTAACGGAACAATACCGAACACAACAAGCGGTGTGAGAAAATTCCAAAATCCGCCGAGCATGTAGCCCAGCACAACACAACAATGGAAGAAGAAAACGCCGAAGTACGGAAGTGCACTCATGGTGTGTCTCCTACACTATTTGAATTTGAACAACAGGCCGTATTCATGGTGAACTATAGTATGTGATGATACTTACGTCAAGCATGAACTGCAACGCTCGGCGGCTGTGTGCGAGCGTCCATGTATTTGAGCACCAGAACGCCAAGCGCTGCCAATAGTGCCGAACAAACAATCACAGTGAACGCAATATCGTAATTGCCAAGCGCTGTACGCATCGTGCCGAGCAATGATACACCAATCACAACGGCAAGGGAGTCGGCAGTTGTTACAATACCCAATATTTTCCCGAAATCCTTACTGCGACTGTAGCGCTCTGCTACAAGGAGTTGTACCATTGTGAATGCACCACTGAACCCTAGTCCGTAGACAATTGCTGAGCAGTAGAAAAGCCATTCTTCGTGAATTGCTCCAGTGGCACGAACAAGAGCAGCGCCAAGAGTAAGATTGAGTGTGGCAGCAAAGAGAATGTTCTTTTTATTTGCATGGTCGCTGAGCCAGCCAAAAAAAAGCTTTCCTGCGATAGAAAAGAAAAATAATACACTGAGAATCGAACCCGCTCGCTCTGGTTCGACACCGACGTCTTTTAAATGAAAACTGAGGTTCTGAACAAGAGGCTGAATGCTAAACCAGACAAGCGCGGTAATGAGTAGAATGATGTAAAACTCAAGTGTTTTTAGAGCAGTGAACAGTGTTTCGTGTGGAGATTGATGCGATTGTACTGTGTCTTGGTCTTGATAGTCGTCGGAGCTAGGTGGTAAGCCATCAACTGTTGTATTCATGCTAGCTGGTGTCAAGCGGATAAGAAACCATGGACCAATGGCAAACACAGCAGTTGCAAGCGCAAGCCATAGAGCAGTTTCTTGCCACGATGTGCGCTCAAGCATATAACCGCCAAAGCGTGGAAATATCGTACCGCCAAAACTAGAGCCGACAGTGAAAATACCGGTAGC
>JANWZB010000202.1 GCA_025055035.1 Candidatus Kapaibacterium sp. | reverse complement strand
ACAGCTTATTCTTTTGGGTGATGTTTTCGACTACTGGTTCGAATACGCAACGGTCGTGCAAAAGCATCATATTCGCACGCTTGCAGCACTGGCAGAGAGCGTTGATGCAGGAATTGCTGTAGAGTATGTAATTGGCAACCATGATTTCGGGCATCGGCGCTTTTTTACAGAAGAGCTGGGCATTACGGTACACACTAACGACGTTGTGTTGCAGCTCAATGGAAAAACCATCTACGCTGGACATGGAGACTGTAGAGGAGAGCGCACCACGCGTCGTGCTCGTTTTCTTCGGTCTGTGCTGCGGAATCCCCTTGCACTTCGGGCATGGTCGTGGTTGCATCCAGATATTGCCATTCCGCTAGCAGCATGGGTATCTCAGCAAAGCCGCTTACATGCTTCGAACACAGCAATGCACCAAGAACAACAGAATGTTGCTCTCTTTGCCCAACAAAAAGTAGCTGAAGGATACGATATCGTTGTTATGGGACATACACATGTACCAGTGCTAGAACAGCTCTCTGCTCCTGCGAATCAGCATATGGGGATATATATCAACACAGGTGATTGGCTCTATCACCGCACATTCGCTCTATTTGATAAAGATTCCATCATGCTCTGTACATGGCAGCAATCACATATACACTGCATAGCAGCACATCAAATGCACTAGGCCCTTCCTTGTAGCAAAGAAGAGCCTAGGTCTACTCATGTATACAGCCACAGCAAACTACAGATTTCCGCGGCGCGCCTGCTCACGCTCAATTGCTTCGAAGAGCGCTTTAAAGTTCCCCTTGCCAAAGGACTTCGCACCTTTGCGCTGAATAATCTCGAAAAACATTGTCGGACGGTCTTGTACAGGCTTTGTAAAGATTTGCAGTAAATATCCTTCCTCGTCTCTGTCCACAAGAATGTTCAGCTCTTGGAGCGGCTTGAGGTCTTCTTCAATAGAGCCGACACGGTTGAGGACATCCTCATAGTACGTTTGTGGCACACTGAGAAATTCTACACCGCGCTTGCGTAGCTCCCCTACAGTATGAATAATGTCTTTCGTCTCAAGTGCAATATGCTGCACGCCCGGACCTTCATAAAACTCTAGATACTCATCAATCTGCGACTTCCTGCGCCCTTGTGCTGGCTCATTGATGGGAAACTTAATATACCCATTACCATTCGACACTACTTTCGACATGAGTGCTGAATACTCTGTTGAGATGTCTTTATCGTCGAACGTAATCAGGAGCTTGAAGCCCATAACATCTTCATAGAACTTTACCCATGTGTTCATTGCACCCAGTTCTACATTCCCTACGCAATGATCAACGTGAAGCAATCCTACAGGTGTTACAGGAAAGAAGCTTTGGTGAGGCTCATAGCCAGGCATGAATGCACCGGTATAGTTGTTGCGTTGCACGAATGTATGCACTGTTTCGCCGTACGTATGAATCGATGCTACTACCACTTCGCCGTGCTCATCTTTTAGAACGCGAGGGGGAGCCGCAGGCGTAGCACCACGATTCACTGTTTCATAGAACGATTTTTCTACATCATCTACCCACAAAGCAAGAACCTTCACACCATCGCCATGCTTTTTCACATGCTCAGCAATCGGAGAATCCGAGTGCAATGCACCCGTCAGAACCAGACGAATTTTATTTTGCTTTAGCACGTACGAAACACGGTCGCGTACACCAGTTTCCGGCCCTGCATACGCAATACACTCGAAGCCAAATGCTGCCTGATAAAAATACGCTGCTTGTTTTGCATTACCGACATATAGCTCGATATAGTCTGTACCATTGAGCGGCAAGAAATCATTCGTATGTGCCGTCGCTTGCGATAAAGGTTGTGTCGTTTCCACGATTCTTCTCCCAAGATTAGTTCGATAAAGGACAATTCGATTATTGCTACGCTCTTGTTAGCTCATATTCACTATGCAAGCCCTTCGCCCAGCAGCTGACGTTGTAGAGCGTTGTCTCTGCGATATTGTGCAATGCAGTATGTGTGAGAAACGCCTGATGGCTTGTAATAAGAACATTTGGAAAGGTCAGCAGACGAGCAATCATATCATCTTGCAAGATGGTATCGGAGTAATCATAGAAAAAGATACCTTGCTCTTGCTCATACACATCAATGCCAAGATATCCAATATGCCCTGACTTTAAGCCTTCGATGACATCAGCCGTATGAACAAGCCCACCACGACTTGTATTGATAAGCATCACACCCTTCTTCATCTGAGCAATACGCTCGTGATTGATGAGGTATTTTGTTTCGGGAAGCAGAGGCGTGTGCAATGTAATAATATCAGATTCTGCACACAGAGTGGAGAGATCAGTAAACACTGCTGCATACAGGCGTTCTAGCTCCGGATCTGGCTTAATATCGTAGCACAGTAGTCTGCACCCAAATCCGTGAAGAATTTTTGCAACGACCGAACCAATCTTGCCTGTTCCAATAATTCCCACAGTTTTGCCATTCATATCAAACCCTACTAGTCCATCGAGCGAGAAGTTGAGGTCTCGAACACGATTGCTAGCACGCACAATTTTGCGATTGAGCGCAAGCATTAGCGCAACAGTGTGTTCGGCAACTGCATACGGAGAATATGCAGGTACATTAGCAACCCGAAATCCTAACTCTCGCGCACGCTGTATATCAACGTGGTTAAATCCTGCAGAACGTAGTGCAATATAGCGTACTCCGGCGTCGTAGAGTTTGTCCAGAACCTCAGCTGAAG
>JANWZB010000201.1 GCA_025055035.1 Candidatus Kapaibacterium sp. | reverse complement strand
CCACAAACAAATTACCATCCAGAACATCGTCCCAGTAGATACTAGCGTTTTTGCTGATGAACGCATGGTAGAAGCAATACTTCGCAACTTGCTGTACAATGCCCTGAAATTTACCCATGTTGGTGGAACAGTTACTATCAGCAGCCAAGAGCAAGCAGACGCAGTACGGATATCTGTGCAGGATACAGGCGTCGGTATTAGCGAAGAAGACATTGTTCGTCTGCTAGAGCCCGACCAGTCATTTTCTACAGTTGGCACAGTGGGTGAGAAAGGCACGGGACTCGGCATACTATTTTGCCGCGAGCTCATTGAAAAGAATGGTGGCACTCTCGAAATAGAGAGCGTCAAGCATCAAGGTTCAACGTTTTCTTTTACCCTTCCAAAACCCCAAGCTCCACATTGATAGACTTTGCTTCCTACGATCATACTGCTTGCTGCTTTGTATTGTTTTGTCCTTTCGTGCTAGTTTGCGATGTCCCCACAGCGTCCTGATGTCATTGCTATTGTTGGAGCGACAGCTTCTGGTAAAACAGCAACATCACTGGAACTCGCCTTTTTGCTTGGATTACATAATGATTTTGCGTTTCCCGTAGAAATTATCTCTGCAGACTCTCGTCAAGTTTATCGCTTGCTCGACATTGGAACGGCAAAACCTTCGCTTGCAGATAGAGCTGCTGTGCCACACCATTTTATCGATGAAAGAAATCCTGACGAGACATTCAGTGCTGGAGACTTTGCTCGTGAGGCTTCAGAGCGCATTGCAGATATACGCCGTCGAGGAAACATACCTATCATTGTCGGTGGGGCGGGCTTGTACATCCAAGCGCTCACAGAGGGATTCTTCGATGACACTCTCACGCACGAAGCATCCTTAGATGATGCTACACAAGTAGCACACCTCCGCAAAAAGGCTCTACAGGACGAACGTCTGCGGCTTCAGCAAGAGTATGCAGCACATGGCATACAGCCTCTTGTAGAAGAACTCCGCCAACATGACCCAATATCTGCTCAAAAATATGCCGATGGGAATCCACGTCGTATTATGCGTGCTCTCGAGTATTACCGTGCAACAGGCATGCGCTTCTCGGAAGCACACCAACAGTACCACAAACCAGCAGGCTTTACAACACGCTTTTTCGGTATCCATGTCGAGCGCTCCGAGCTCTACAGACGCATTAATATCCGTTCGCAACAGATGTTTGACAATGGATTACTTGAGGAAACTGCTGTGGTACTAGCTCGTGGATACTCTCCCAACTGCAATGCACTGAATACTGTCGGCTACAAAGAAGCCATAGCATGCTTACATGGACATCTCTCGAAGACACAAGCAATTGAACAAATACAACTTCATACACGCCAATATGCTAAGCGCCAGCTTACGTGGTTTCGCCGCTCTCCGCATATAGAATGGCTTACAGGAACGCCTGACAGTATAGCACACGAGATTCTTACTCGCCTACGCAATCCATTCTGAGCCTCTGCATCGAGTATGTGTACAAGCATGTGCATATCCTGTTGAAAACACTGTTTTCTTCTCTACTGACGTGTCCGTAAATTTAGCGGCTGCTGCTACAATATCTCCGATTCTCTCTCATCCTTCCGTGACTATATTAAATTAATTGTAAGCATGTAAATATGAGCACTCCACCATCTGAACATACTCCTGCTGCAGAACGCCATGCCTTCGTATATGGCTCTATTGAGGTTATCACTGGCTGTATGTTTAGCGGCAAGACTGAAGAACTCATTCGGCGACTTCGCCGCGCACAAATTGCCAAACAGCGGGTCGAAATTTTCAAGCCACTTCTTGATAACCGCTACAGCGAAACAGAGGTAGTATCCCACAGCCAGCACCGCATTGCATCGCGTAGCGTCCGAGCATCACACGAAATTTTGCAGTTTTCTGGTGAAGCCGATGTAATTGGCATTGATGAAGCACAATTCTTTGATGAAGGCATTGTTGATGTGTGCGAAACTCTAGCTAATGCCGGAAAGCGTGTGATTGTTGCCGGCTTAGACTTGGACTATCGCGGCAAGCCGTTCGGTCCGATGCCATATCTTATGGCGGTGGCAGAGTACGTAACAAAAACGATGGCAGTCTGTATGAAATCTGGTCTCCCTGCCTCACGAACACAACGTATGACTCAAAATACTGAGCTTATCCTTGTTGGAAGTAGTGCCCAATACGAAGCCCGCCACCGCGCATTCTATGAACCACCAGCAGAAAAACATTCTACCCAGTAAGCATACACACTTCTGCCCTTTACACACATGACCTTGTACCGCGAGCATTATGGCAACAAAGATTTATACAAAGACTGGTGACGACGGCACAACAGGGTTATTTGGCGGCGAGCGTGTTCCAAAAGACCACCTGCGCATAGAAGCTTACGGTACACTTGATGAGCTAAATGCTGTTCTGGGTGTTGCTCTTGCACAGCCTATACCTGAGCTTCTCCGAGTGCATCTCACAACTCTGTCAGCATTACTCTTTACAGCAGGAGCAGACCTTGCAACCCCTCTGCAGCCACCACCCAAATACCCTATACCACGCATAGAACTTTCTCATACACTCTTCATAGAGCATCTAATTGACCAATATGACCAAGAGCTGCCACCACTGAAAGCATTTATCCTACCAACTGGCACGTCTACAGCAGCACAATTGCATCTAGCTCGTACCGTCTGTCGGCGTGCTGAAAGAATTGTTACTGCGCTTGGACGCACAGAACAGATT
>JANWZB010000200.1 GCA_025055035.1 Candidatus Kapaibacterium sp. | reverse complement strand
CGTACAGCACATCACGTGTTACAAGCGTATTAGCTGGCAAGAGCCGTAAACCTGGATAGCTTGACCGAACAGTATTAATGCGGTTCAGTGCTGATGAGGTATTGCTCTGTAGGCGTACTTCCATTTCTGCAAGCAGTAGCTCGTTTTCTTGCCATGTCAGAAACGGAATTGGTGAATCTTGTGTCGGGTACTTGGTTTGGATGAAAAATGTGAATCCTGAGCGTGTTATCGGTCCGCGAAGCTTGATGCGAGCAGTATCGGTGGGTTCTTGTCGAAGATATAGTGTGTCGTAGCGCCGTGCAGGAACATACACGTTTCTTCCCAATCCTGCGTTATTCCACACCTGATTAAGCATTTGTGGACTATACAGTGCTTGCATGGGTACGTCGCCTCTGCGAAGACCGTTCTGTGCAGCCTGTAAGCAATCTGCAAAGCGTTCTTGTAGTACCTGTATGCGCGCTATCAAGGTGTGCGTAAGGCGCGTCTCATATGGCGAAGGAGCATAGGTGAGGGCAATGCGCAGGCGCGCAAGTGCTGAATCGTACAATGCTGATGAGGGAATAAATGGTCCGTTGTCGATTGTTCCACCGCCTTGTTGCTTGTTTATGCCAATATACGAGGCGTAGAAGTAGCGAGCAATTGCGCTGTGGAAGTATGCGTGAAATAATAGGCGTCTGCGAGCCGAGTCTGAGAGAAACGTAATACTTTGGGCACGCCGTACGAGGTCATCTGCATGAAAACGGTAGCGCCCAAGCCGATTCTGGACATTGATAAGTGTTGTGTTAGAACGGTCGATAATCAGCGCATTGTCTACTTCCTCAAAAATTACTAAGCCACCAGCACCCGTGCGGGCATCAAACAATAGCTCATCTGATAAACCTCCGCTGTACAGTACCATATCGGTATAGGTGTCTGCAAATTGTGCTTGTACACCGCGCAGGAGAAAGTCCATGTGCGAAGCATCGTTGAGTGCTTCGTCGCTAATAAGGTCTATAGGGCTACGAATACCCTGAACAAAGGCGGAGCAGCCAACAGTGTATAACATCGCACAGAGGGCACAAGCAACAAGGATATAGCGTGGTATCAGCGTCATAGGTCAGGCTAAACTGTGAACGGTGTGGTTATAACGATACTGATAGTGAGAAATTGAACACACGTGGCTGCTGGAGAGTGTAATTGTCAAGCCCCCGCGACAGGCTACGTGAGCCATCGCGTGATACTTCCACGTCAGCACCAGAATATCGTGTCCACAAAGCAAGATTGCGTGACGACAGGGTAAAAAGAACAGAGCGTAGAGCAGTATAGCCGAGAGTGTGTACAAGGTGCGTTGCATTATAGCTTAGGCTTAGTTCGCGAAGGCGAATCCAATCAGCTGGCTCGATGCCATTGAAGAAATGACGATGGTCGAGAAGAGCAAAACGCATAGCTGCTGCACGATACTCATCGGTATTCGGCGTAAGGAGTGCAACCCCATCGACTGCTGGTAAGTTACGAATAGATGGTGGCTGTGTAGGATTGCCCGGAAGACCAAGTTGCGTTGCAAGTTTATTGTACTCGGGGTTATTGCCACGTGCAGGATTCGTTGCCAGCATACGAGTATTGTTGTAGAGCACATGACCAAACGCGCCTTCTGCTAGTACAGCTATGGTAAAATCCTGAAAAAAACGCAGGCTTATGCTTAACGAGCCAGTGTATAATGGTACAGAAGCTCCTGCATACCGCCGTACAGAATCAATGCGCGGACCTTGTGCAAAGTCGTATGAGCCGTCGCTCAGATACCGTGGTTCTAGAACAGGAAAGAGATAAAAGGCAGAACGCCGCAGACCAGGCATGATGACATTTCGACCGACGCCAGCAAAAATGGGAGCTGCACCACCGATGTCTTCTACGAGATTATCTGCATAGTTCGCAATAAGATGAATACGTAGTTCTGTCGAAGCGTTGCGTATGGGTACTACATATAGACTAGATTCAATGCCCCAACCGCGAATACGCCCGACATTGCGTGGAATGCTCGTTACGGTAAGACCAGTGGAAGGAGACTGCACAAAATTGATAATTGAGTTGTCGGCATTTTGAATGTAATAGGTAATGTCGAACCCATAACTTGAATTCCACTCCAGTTCTGCGCCAAACTCTAGCTCAGCAATGCGCTCTGGCTGGATGTTAGGATTTCCAACGCGTTGCACAATTGCTCCTATGCCGTAGGCAGAAGGAATCGTGCCCCACAATCGCGATGAGCTTTCCAGCGACGATGGAAGCTGTCCCGACTGACCATAAGCAATGCGTATCTTTGCGTGGTTGATGTCTTCGGGCAGTGCAAAGGCGCGGTCGCAGCGCATGGCAGCACTTGCGCGCGGATAAAAAATGCTTGGTGCTTCGCGACCAACAGCACTAGCGTAATCATTCCGAACACCGAGCGACAAGAAGTACGTCTCACTGTGTGAGAACTCTTGCTGGACAAAAACTCCTGCTTCGCGGTCTTCGGTATATGTTTCATTACCTGTTATCAAACTTCGTGCACTTTCTATGTCCTCAATGAGTGTTGTTGCAAAATCTTGTGCTGCGATATCAAATCCTCGCACAGTGCGAGCAAAGAGTTGTGTTCCGATAATACTCGTCGAGCGAATATCATCAGTAAGCGCGGTAGAATATGTTGCATTAAGCTCAACAGTGAACTGTTCAGCACGGCGCTGCTCTATATCTTTGCGCCCATTAATGATGCGCACATAGGGATATCGTGCTGGAAAGTATTCTGTAAACTGGTTGTTTGCTCCATCAAATCCTATAAGTCCACGCAGAG
>JANWZB010000001.1 GCA_025055035.1 Candidatus Kapaibacterium sp. | reverse complement strand
GTAGAGAAGAAATCTGCTGAAGTAAGCGAGGTTCTATAGCTGTTTCATTGCGCCGTGCGACAAGACTTGGTGGCGAGATATACACATCAGCATTCAGGGTATATGTTAGCCATTCTTCCACCGTCATACGGAAGCTTTGCACCATAATTCCAACGCCGATAGCAGCAGCAAGAGCGACCATTAATGCCGCTATTGCCACACCTGTTCTAGATAGTGAGCGCGACACATCACGAATTGCAAGTACCGCAATTGTTCCTATCCATTGCCGACCGAAGAATGCTATTCCGTGAGTAATACCCGATACTACAAGCGGAACAAAGAGCACATATCCAAGTATCATAGGTACTACACTAACGTATCCCCAATGCACGCTGCGAGATGGCAGCATGATACTACCCACGCTCAGCAGCAGGCATACGAGCCCTCCTACCGCGTATCGTACACGACGCGAGACATGCTTTTCCTCAACTGAAGAGCGATGCAAAGCAAGATTTGGTGATACTTTCATTGCTTCGCGCGCTGGAACAAGCGCTGCAACCACACTACATACAATACCTAGTATGCTGCTCTTGGCAAAAAGGATTATCGGCATTTCTACGGCTGTTACAGCAACAGTAAAGTACAAGTCGTTGATAGCTTGTGAGACAAGCCGAACGAGACTACTGCCAAGCATAATACCCAAGCATATTCCCAGAACTGTACCAACACAACCAATCGCACAAGCTTCTGCTAGCACTATAGCGAACACCTTACGACGCGTTGCTCCCACAACTCGCAGTATACTAAGAATGTCGCGCCGTTGTACAACAGCAAACGTCATCGTGTTGTAGATAATAAACATGCCGACAATGAGTGCAAGCAAACTGAGTGCGGTAAGGTTGAGTTCGAACGCGCGCGTCATATCAGCCACACGTTTTGGTCGGGCGGTAGAACGCATAATTTCCAAGCCATCTGGTAGGAATTGGCGAATGCGCTCCATTGCTTGCAGTTCGCGTTCTTCATCACTCGGAAGAATAAGGTCTATGCGCGAGAGCTTTCCCTGCATCTGCACAATCTTCTGTGCTGTACCGATATCACATATAAGCACACGCTCAAGAGCACGCTTGCTTGGTTCATCCTGAGGAGTTACAATACCACACACTTCCACAGTGTGCCGTATTCCTGCATACTCTATAAGTAACGTGTCTCCCTGCCGAACGCCGAGCTCTTGGGCTGTTGCAGCGGAAAGAATACCCATATTATCGCGTGAAAGAAAGGGTGCAAGCTCAAAGTTACGTGCATCGTAGCGATACCGAAGGTATGGGCGGAAATCACTTTCGGAGAATATATCAACACCAACAATGCTTACAATGTAGGACGTTTCTACTGCATGTCCTAATAATGCAGAGGAGCGTGTAAGTGTCTTGTATTCACGAAGAATTGTTGCCTTCCCATCAACGATTGGAGCGCTTGGGCGAATATTTGCATGAATACGCAAGCGCGTATACACCGTGTCAGGAAATCCACCTACAGCACCGACAATGTGATGCGTTGCCTTACCTGTTACTGCTACAGTAGAACGTTCGAATGCAGCACGGGCACTTGTTATTGCAAGGTCGATAGCCACCACAACTCCGCAACCGAGAGCTACACCCAACACAGAGAGTATAGTTTGCCAAAGATGCATAGAAAAGTACCGTATGCTCAAGCGCACCAGAATGTTCATAGGGCAAATCCGAGAATAGTCATTCGTTTGTGAATGTGCTTAGAAATGCGCAAATTTGCTGCTGTATACGTGCTGCATTTTTTCCTATCTACAAACGAACAACGGCAGCATCTATGATAATCATCGTCGAAATTATCCTTGCGCTTATTGTGCTTGGAACTCTTGGCTTTCTATATGCGGAAAAGCGGAGTAAAGCTCTAGGGACTAAGATAGCAAGTACTCTTGTCGCGCTAGAAGAACACTACACATCGTATGTGGATAAGCATAGGACTTTGCTTCTACTTCAGCACGGTACGGAACACACAGCGCACACGCTCAATGACGAGCAGCTTTCCAAGATTATTGAGGAAATATTTGCCGTTATCAAACCCGACCTTGATACACTCATTGCGCACATCAACGCTGCCGACACAGGATTTGAAGCAAATAATGCTATCCGTATCCCCGTATTCCGCAATGTTGCCTCACTTGTAGAGTCACTCTGTGGTCCCACCGGAAAACAGCATGCTGCACGACTTTCGGAGAAAGATGAACAACGACTGTATAATGCTGCTAAAGATGCAATACACGCGGATATGAAAGAGCGCATGCTCAACTGGAAGCTTGACACGATGTGAACTTGCTCATTAACCAACTACCTATGGACATCCAGCATAGCACTATTATCATACTCGTTGTTCTACTTGGTATATCCTCATGCAAAAACAATGAGGAGCAGCAGGGAAGAGCACCATTGCCATCAGCATCGAATACTCAAGCATCCCAGAATATTCCTACTACGACGACATCTGCGTCTATTCGTTCATATGAAACAGGAACGGGAATGGAGCGCTATGCCACAAAAGATGCTCGTGCCCCTGTAGCATTTCATGTAGCAGCAGACAAATTAGAACGCATTATTAATGACACTAAGCTTCGGCTGAGTTTTGGGATTCCTCGTGGATTTCAACCGCGTGCATACGCTACGCTGCCAGCAGACGACATTGCACGGAAGTTTACGGATTTTGTGGCAGATAGCATACGTTCTCAGCCCGTTTATACTTTCGGTGATGAGCGTAATAGCCTTGTTGTTTCCCTGCTCACTGTCCAGAAAGCAATGAGCTACAAGGAATTTCTTGATGCATACGAGCTTCTAAATAGAGCACGATTCGCCCCTGCTATGCTGACAGTAACGTCGTTTCGCAACAAAGACATTCCGATGACACAATTCTTTATTCAGGAAAGTGAACAAGGATTATTTCGGATTATTCTTCCGGGAACACATGCAGCATCGTATATACAGTTTGATTATACTGTTCGCAGAGTAAGTATCCGCGAGGACATGGAGCGTATAGAGCCTTCTCTTGGTTCTATTACACGCCTTACAGCGAATCTACCATAGTTAGGCATCATTGTTCTGTGTACCATGAAAACAATTGTTTCTCTCGACCCCCGCATCACTCGTGCTCAGATTCCTGAAGAACCAGCTACAACGCTGACACTCCACGAAGGAGAAATGTTTGAGACCTATGAAGTCTTTCATCAAGCAAAAACAGGTGGGCGGCATACACATGTTGGTTCAGTTCATGCTCCCAATGCCGAAATGGCGTATATTTTTGCAAAGGAGCAGTTTGGCAGACGCATGACCACAACAAGCCTCTGGGTGGTGCGAACTACAGACATTGTGACAGCCGAACATGATGAAGAGCTCTACACAACTGCAACTGCACCTGAAAAAGAATATCGCAACGCAAACATCTGGAAAGTGCGCGATAAGATAGAACGCTTTAAGCAAGAGCAGCAGTCCTAGATGCTAGTCTGGCAGAACACATTAAACCTGCTCACGTACTCTATCTTCTAAAGGTACGTACATCTACATGTACAGTAGCAAGTTCAAGTACATTGTTGTATTTTTTCATCCTATCGTTAGTACTGCTATGAAACGGTGCATTACTCTCTACTGGTGTACGCTAGCATTAGCGTTGTGGTCTTCAGGGATTGCTCCTGCAGCTCGTGCACAAACTGCAGGTGCCGGTACATTCGAAAGTACATGGCTAGCAGCAGAAACCAAGCAAAATTTGGTTTCCATGGACCTTTTACGCTTTTTAGGATTCTTCAATATTTCCTACACACGGGCACTAACTCCCGCGTTAAGCCTTTGCGCACTGCTAGAAACGCCGTCGAACCTTATCACAGGGTTCGCTTACCGTGAATCTGGCATTGGTGTTCGCCTCGAGGCACGATACAACTTCTCGCAAAAAAATCTCGTTGGTATTTTTCTTGCTCCAGTTGTTGGTTTTAACACATCAACGTTTGGAACTCCATCAGGCAGTGAAACCTTCTTTACAACAACATGGACTGCTCTTGGTGCTATGGTCGGCTACCAATTTGCTCCATTCTTAGGGTTACCAGAGATATTGTTTGGCGTGGGTGTTGGCGCTGAATACAATATTATTTCAAGTGTGATTAATACGAGAAACTTACCCTCTGGATTAGAGCCTGCTACTGTCAGTGGAACGTTGCCTCGTTTTCGCTTCACAATCGGCTACGCTTTCTAAACATGACGACATCGTTACAGGAACGCTGAGCTGGTTGGGAATGTTATACTGCTGAAGCAGCAGGCACACAGTATCTAGACCTAAGCGTGCGCATTCCATAGTTCATGCAAAAAATGCACTGTTCATGCTATGAATCGAGACACCCTCTCTGCACTGAAAGACCTCTTGCTAAAAATGGCAGATGACTGCTTGATTCTTGGGCATCGGAACTCTGAATGGGTTGGTATCGGGCCGATGCTCGAAGAAGATATTGCTTTTGCTTCCATTGCCCAAGATAAGCTTGGTCACGCATTGGCACTGTACACTCTCTTACACCAATACTGCGGCGAGCCTGACCCCGATACTTTAGCATTCATGCGTCCAGCAACCAAGTTCAAATGCTGCCACCTTGTCGAGCTACCCACACAAGAGTACGACGTCGCTCTCGTGCGGCATTTCTTATTTGATACAGCCGATCGCATACGTTTTGAGATGCTTACGGCATCAACATTCGAACCCCTTGCAAAGCTCGCCCAGAAAGTCAAGGGAGAAATTGTGTACCATACCATGCATGCTAGTGCGTTTATTCGCCAGCTCCCACACGGTACTGAGGAAGCACGATGTAGAATTCAGACTGCGCTCACTATGCTCTACCCGTTCGCACTTGGTATCTTCGAGCCATCGGAGTATGAAGAAATCCTCCAGCGTCATGGTATTTTTCAAGGTGAGCGCGTTCTGGAACAACGCTGGAACCAAGAAATTCTGTCTGTGCTGAAGCAAGCAGGCTTGGAGATAGACAACTCTGCTAGGCCAGTGTACGGCGGAAGAAAAGGGTATCATACAGATCATCTTGAACCCTTACTGCAGGAAATGTCGGAAGTATTCGCTCAAGACCCTATGGCAGAATGGTAGAATGGTAAAACTATGTCGTGCTCCCACAGCGCTATGCAAGCAGCTATTACACCATCGGACATATGGACAGCACTTGCCGACGTTACCGATCCAGAAATACCGCGCTTATCGGTTGTAGATCTGGGGATTGTGACTAACGTGCAGGTAACACACGAGGGAAGTGTAAGCATTACTATTACTCCAACGTTTGCTGGCTGCCCAGCGATACAGTATATGCAAGACGCTATCCGTGAGCGCATTCGTCAACTGCCTGTTCGGAGCGTTGACGTCCAAGTATCATTCGACCAGCCATGGAACTCCAATAACATAACCGAACGCGGTAGAGCGATTCTCGAGGAATCAGGCTTTGCTCCTCCACCTAAGCACAACGGATATATTGAGCTTCCACTGCTCGAGTATGTTACTTGCCCATATTGCGGTAGCACGGATACTTCGCTTCAAACACCGTTTGGACCAACACTCTGCCGCTCTATTCACTATTGCCACGCCTGCTCCCAAGCATTCGAACAGTTCAAGCCTTTAGCTTGAATACACACAGCATTCCCTATTTGCCTTTGATCTCAGAAGGGAACTTCTCGGTAACTCACTATGACTGAGCGATCATAGAATCCTACTTAGTGCTCCGATTCGTTGGATACGCCTAAACAAAACAACAGACTCTTGCTGCTGCTATAGAACATGTCTTATGTAAATTAACTCAGACTCTAGTACCAGAATTGAAATTCTGAAAAAACTTACACTTGCTGCAGATAGAAACACAATGAGAAAGCAAAAGAATATGCGGTGCATTGATTTGGCAGGATGACCCTGTTATCTTGCCAAGAGAACAACAACAGAGCGTGCTCCTAGCAATATTCCGCGTTGATTCTCTAACACAGGTTCGCGTCCAACAGGAAATATATCAAAGGGTTCTGGTGCTCCAGTATTGACGAACACATGCCACATTTTGCTATGCGAAAGTTCTGGCAACTCAAACCATAGGGCTTCCCAGTACATATTCATTCCCACATAGATATCGTCGTCTGTCGTCAAGCCATTTTTCGCATGCCCACCACAAAGCATATATGCAAGGGTACGGCTTGTGTCCGCCCAGTCGGGCTGCCATGCTTTAATGCCATGAAATGTAATATCGGGTTTCCCCGTTCCCAAGTAATCCTGATTACGGAAATGATGCTTATTGCGCAAGACTGGGTGCGCTTTGCGGAACTCTATACACCGCTGAACAAATCGTACAATATTTTCATGTCTCTCTAGGAGAGACCAATCAAGCCAGTTCCACTCGGTATCATGGCAATATGCGTTATTATTGCCATACTGCGTTCTTCGCATCTCGTCGCCCATATACAGCATTGGCACACCTTGCGATGTGAGGAGAATAGCAAAAGCATTCTTTATTTGCCGCTCTCGCAGAGCATGAACTTCGGTGTCTCTTGTTTCTCCCTCTACACCGCAGTTCCAAGAGTAGTTATCATTCGCACCGTCGCGATTCTCTTCTCCATTTGCTTCATTGTGCTTGGTGTTGTACGAAACTAGGTCGTTGAGCGTGAAGCCATCATGACACGTAATAAAATTGATGCTTGCCGAGTTACTGCGATGGTCGTATAAATCTGGCGAACCCTGAATGCGCAGAGCTATTTTCCCAACCATGCCAGCATCACTTTTGAGAAAGCGCCGTACATCATCACGATATTTCCCATTCCATTCTGCCCAACGTCCATATCCTGGAAAGCTTCCTACTTGGTATAACCCAGCAGCATCCCACGCTTCGGCAATAAGTTTCACATTTGCTAAAATTGGGTCATAGGACAAACTCTCCAGTAGCGGTGGATTCGACATTGGGCTGCCATCTTGAGAACGCCCCAGCGCAGAAGCAAGATCGAACCGAAACCCATCAATGTGATACTCTGCCACCCAGTATTGCAAGCATTGGCGCACCATCTGCCGTACAACGGGGTGATTGCAGTTCATTGTGTTGCCGCACCCAGAGAAGTTGAAGTATGAACCGTCGGGAGCAAGCATGTAATACACCTTGTTGTCAATACCGCGAAAACTCAGTGTTCTTCCTCTATGGTCGCCTTCGGCAGTATGATTGAACACTACATCAAGAATCACCTCGATTCCTGCTTTATGCAAATCTTTCACCAGCGCTTTGAGCTCATCTCCTTGCATGCCAAATTTCCCCGTTGCCGCAAAGCCCGCTTTGGGCGCGAAGAACGCTGTTGTGCTGTAGCCCCAGTAATTTAGGAGCTTCTCGCCGGTCAAGGGATTACTGCGCGGTATCTCTAGCTCGTCGAACTCGAAAATTGGCATAAGCTCTACGCAGTTGATGCCAAGCTCTTTCAGGTAAGGAATTTTCTTGCGAAGTCCAGCAAATGTTCCAGCATGCTCTGGCGCAACACCCGATGACGGGTGTCTCGTAAATCCCCGAACGTGCAATTCATAGATAATCAGGTCTTCAAACGGAATACCCGGAGGCGTATCTCCTTCCCAATCAAAGTCCTCGAACATTAACTTTGAGCGGAATGGATACACCGAAGGAGAATAACGCTCTTTCCCCCACTCATCTCTTCCACTCATCAGTTTGCCATAAGGATCGCTCACGATTCGTGTGCTATCAAACCTATTGCCAAAGGTGTTTGGTCCTTCGAAACGAAATCCATACTCCAGCGTCTCAACATCCAGATCGAATACCGTGATAGCAAACACCTGCCCTATTCTGAATTCCGATGGAAGCGGAATTTCCACAAATGGTTGCTCTTCATCTTCGTTGAACAGCACAAGTGTGCATCGGGTTGCCGAACTCGAAAAGATAGAAAAATTCACACCATTCGGAACTAGTGTAGCACCAAGTGGTATAGGTCTGCCAATGCGGTATTTGTAGCCCTGATACTCGTGCGTTGGGTAGTAATCGATACGGTGGTCTAGCATATAGCACTATATACCAGAAATTGCACTTAATGATATCGTTTTGGTAGCAATCCTATACTTACTGCAAACTCTTCAGCTTCACGACGCGAGTTAATACCAAGCTTGAGATATATGTTGTTCAAGTGGTTCTTCACCGTAGCACGGCTAATATTGAGCACTTCGGCTATTTCTTCATTGGTAAGATGCAGGAGCGACAGCACAGTTTTTTCTGTTTTTGTAATCCCAGCAGTAGAAAGTGCACGATCTATACTCATCATACGCTTTGCTTCTGTAGGGTTTAGCCAAAGTTCATCGGGTACGCTGAATATTCTGCGTATTGCTGACAAGAACGTTGTGCTGGACTCTTGTTTGGAAATATAGCCGTTTGCTCCGCAAGCAAGAATAGCTTTGACTGGAGCATTTTCCATACCCGTCATAATCAGTGCACGTAGCATATCCGATGACAATCCTTGTTCGCGTAGCTGCCGCACAAGCTCCGACCCCAACATATCGGGCAACTGATAGTCCACGAGGAGAACATTAGGCATATGGTTATCGTTCAATCTTTGCTGGCGGAAGGCAGTAAGAGCCGTAGCGCCATCAGCAGCAGTACCCACAACACGTATAGGCACGTTCTGCTCTTGGATTGCAGTGGCAACGTCCTGCTGAATCCACGATTCCATAGCAAAGCGAATAAGCTCATGGTCATCAACAATAAATAAGCGTATTTCGGGCATGGCAGAGCATTACAGGAAAGGTTTCAGATCAGCAAGAGTTATCGCGCCTTCATACAACGCTTTCCCTATCACAACCCCCCAGACACCTATCTCTTCTAGTTGCTCAAGGTCACGCACCGACGCTACACCGCCACTTGCCAAAAGATGTATTTCTGGAAATTGCTGACATATTTGGCGATATAGCGCATGCGATGAGCCTTGCATCGTTCCATCTCTATCGATATCTGTGCACAAAACGTACCGTACACCACGTTCTGCGTAGCCTGCCAGAAAGTCCATCAACGCTATTTCTGTCGTCTCCTCCCAACTATGAACGGCAATGCGTTCATTGCGAGCGTCGGCAGCAAGGATGACCGTTTCCGATCCATAGCGAGCTAGCCAACTAAGAAAACGCTGAGGATAATGCGCAGCAACACTACCGATAGTGATCTGCCGAGCACCACATTCCAAGGCTATGCGCACATCATCATCGGAATGCAAACCACCACCAAAATCAATGTGCAACGACTCAACATGGCGCGTAATCTGCTCTAGTACACGATAATTTATGATACGCTTCGCTCGCGCTCCATCCAAATCTACAATATGCACGCGTTGAACACCAGCATCATACAAACGCAGAGCAACGTCGAGCGGGGATTCGTCATAGATAACCTTTGTTGTATAGTGTCCTTGCGTCAAGCGTACACATTTGCCTTCAATGATGTCAATAGCTGGAATAATGTGCATAGAAATTACAGGAGTAGCGTGCGCTTTTTATTGTTCACACGGCGGAATATTGTTTAGCAGAGTATCAGCAACACACATGTTTCAACGCAACGCGCTTTCCAGAACCGTTTTTGCATCAGTTTGAGCATCACGATACTTAACAATAATGGGTGTATATACCGCCAGCCCCTGCTGTTGAGCAAAAGAGTTAGCTAGTGGGCGTGTTCCACTTACAATAACTGCTCCTTCGGGAACTTCAAGTGGTGTATGTTCATCAGCTTCGAGCATGCGGTTGTGCACAATATCAAAGATTTTTGTTGAGCTGTTGAGAATGACTCCAGAACCAAGTACAGCACGCTTACGCACGATCACTCCTTCATACACACCGCAATTTCCTCCAATAAACACGTCGTCTTCGATAATCACAGGGCGTGCTCCTGCTGGCTCAAGAACTCCACCAATTTGAGCAGCAGCGGAAATATGAACGCGTTTGCCAATCTGTGCACATGTACCAATGAGTACATGGGAATCCACCATCGTTCCTTCATCAACATATGCACCAATGTTGATGTACATTGGGGGCATACAAATGACTCCTCGTGCCACATACGCACCAGAACGAATTGCAGAGCCTCCGGGAACAATACGCACCCCATGCTCAAGGGTCATATGTTTTATAGGTATAGTGTGCTTATCAAAAAACCGCCATTCTCCGATAGACATATCTACCATGCGCCCATACTTAAAGCAGAGCACAATGCCCTTTTTGACCCACGTGTTTGCACGCCAATTGCCATGCAAATCTTGCTCAGCAGCGCGCACCTTCCCTGCATTCAACAAACTTAAAAGTTCGCTAAGAACAGGCAGAACTTCGTTTTCCGACGGTGCTCGCTCCACACTGAGTAGTTCGATTTGGTCTTGCAACGTCATTCGAAAGCCTCGCTCAGAAGTTCCTATAGAGCACTTGAAAGCGGATTAACAATGCTTGATAAACTTCCGCAAAAATCCCTACTCTGCCAAACATTTTCCACTATGGGCTATTACTACTACTGTTACAGTATCTGTGTTGGGAGCTCCACAAGAAACTTTGCACCTTTGCCAAGTTCGCTCTCACACCATACTCTGCCGTGCATTGCTTCTACAAGGCGCTTTACGATTGATAGTCCCAGCCCTGTACTATGCTCGCCAGCAGTGGGCTGAGCAGAAAGACGTGTAAACTTTGTAAACAGTTTCTTCATGTCCTCGCTGCTAATCCCCGGTCCTTCATCTTGAACAAAGAGCCGAATACTCGTTGGGTTGTGATCTAGCGATTCTATGCCTACAGTGATACTTTTGCCGAGTGGTGAGTATTTAATAGCATTCGAGAGGAGGTTGTCCACAACTTGCGTAAATGCTACACTATCAGCAGCCACTGTGGCTACTTCGGGTATAGCGCAGTGTATAGTAATCTGCTTATTTTCTGCCTGCTGCCGATAGTCTTGCACAAGAAGACGCAGCTTTGCTGCTGCATCGAACTGAATAATATTTAGCGATAGCTTGCCTTGCTCAATTCTACTGATATCTAGCATATTATTGATAAGCTTGAGCATCTTTTTTGCCGCGCTAGTAATCAATTCTAATGCCTCATTCCTACGCTTATAGTCTTCTTGCATAGTGCCCATGCGCATCATCTCTGCGAGTATCATGATATTCGAGAGTGGGTTCTTCAGATCATGGACAACGATACTCAGTAGCTCATTCTTCTCTTTGTCGAGTTCTTGCAGCTGTGCATTTTGCTCTTGCAAGCGTGTGTTGGCACTTTGAATTTCAGCAGCTTGTTCTGCTTGAATTGCCGATTGACGCTGGATTTCTTGATTTGCCTGAGCAAGAAGCGTGAGTTTTTCTTGTAGTTCTGCAGTTCGTTCCTGTACCTGTCGTTCCAGCTCAAGATTCTGCTGCTCTATAAAAGCACGCCTCTCCTGTTCTTGACGCAACAGCGCATTCGATAAGAAGCGTATTTCTTGAGCTTGCTGCTCAAGCGCTTTGTGGGTGAGTGCAAAACGATGGGCTGTCCAGAGCGCCATGGTAATAGGCATAATGAGCATGTCGCTGAACATAAAAATAGCGCTCTCTGTTGTACTGAGCGTTCTGCCTTGCGCTGCGATAACCCAGTACAATAACGATGCAGTAACGAACAACGTTACTCCCACAGCAAGAATCCATGAGCCTTGTATCCTTATACGCACAGCCTCCACGGTTGTCCTGACGACCTCCCACAATATGCCCATTACAACCACTAGTGAAATATACTTACTCCACGCATTTGGGAATAGACTGTTGCCCAGCGACAACATTATTACCGGTAAGACAAATCCTAGAAATCTTCGTTGCGGAACATTCTGGCAGTCTTTATAAAGTGTTGCGTACACAGCAAGTACTGTCGTCAGTCCAGCTCCTGTCGAGGATAGACGGAATACTACCTCTCGATACTGTTGCTGCTCTTGACTAAGATGCACTATAGCATGAAGCCCGCCCGCAAGGTCATTGGCAGCAAGAGTGAGACAGAGGAAAACGAAATAGAGATTGTATCGCTCTTGCTTATAGAAGACATACAACAACCAGTGAAACAGGCTCAATATCAGCAGAATTCCCAGCGGAAATACAACCGCGACGACAGACGCTGTGTGAGAATATGGCAAGAAGCTCATGGCACCTAGCACTATAGAACTATTTCCCCATGCAAAATAGCACGGTATCAACCGATCTAAAACGTCAATCCTATGCCTAGCGTTGGCAGAATAAAGGGAATAAGTGCAACTTCCTCAACATATGGAATCTGCTTGCGGCTACCATCAGGTTGAACTTCATCGCGATAGCGGAGATTCCAGACAAACGGATTTGCTCGGCTGTAGGCATTGTAGATACTTAATGAAACGCTCCATGGCAAGCCTAGCCATGAAAATTTGTGTGTTGCAGTGAGGTCGAGCTTATGGAACGCTGGTAGTCGAAATCCATTGCGCTGCGTTGATTGGAAACGTGGGCGAGAAAATCCTGTGGGAATACGTCCGTTTGTTAAGGGGACAAAATCAAACTGCCCGATTGGCATCGTAAATGCCTGTCCTGTTTGATACACCCACGTACAACCAAATTCCCAGTCCTCGCTGTGCTTGTAATTCACAACGCAAGCAATATCGTGGCGGCGGTCGAATCGTGGGTGGAATGGTCGCCCTTCATTGAGGTCAGGAAACGTACGCCATGCCCATGATAGCGTATATCCAATCCATCCTGTCCACTGCCCAAGACGTTTGTTTAGAAACACCTCAACGCCATACGCTTCTCCAGAACCAGAGGTGAGCTGGTCGTCCGTAGGAGCAAGCAAACTAAACTGCGCATCGTCTTTGAATTCAAGCAGGTTCTGCTGGTACTTGTAGTATCCTTCGATACTCAACAGCCATTCTCGGTCTAGTGATTGATACTCGCCTCCAAGCACATATTGCTGACCACGAGCAGGCTGCACACGCTCTGTTGATGGGAACCATACGTCACTTGGAACACCGATGTCATTGCGAATAATCAGGTGAATGAATTGATTTGCTTGGGCAAATGATCCACGTACTGTTATCTCATCGCTCACCGCATAGCTAGCTGACATACGTGGTTCAATAAACGCGTAGTTACCATTCTGAAACCACACCCCTCGCGCACCAGCATTCACGTTGAGACTTGGTGTAACCTGCCATTCATCTTGCAGGTATATGGCTGTTTCGAGCGACTGTATTTCGCTAGAGTTTGTTGCATCAAGAGTAAATCCACCTGCTGCAAAGCGCCCATCAGAGACGGTAGCACCACGAAATTGATGGTATAACGCCTCTACACCAAACTTTATGAGGTGCTCGTGCGAAGGAGTCCATTCACCTGCTCCACGCACAGCCCAGTCTCGGATTCGCGACAGAGAACCAAAGCGTGCTGTATCGCCATTTGGTAGATTCGATGTGATGTCTGTTCTAAAATCGTAGTTAGTAAAACTTGCTTGAAAATTCAGGAAGAGAGTTGGTGAGAAAATGTGGTTCCACCGTAGATTGGCAATTGAATTTCCCCATGCAACATCGAACGCTTGCTGCACAAAGAACGGCGGGTTTTTCAAGAGGTCGTAGCCCCAGTACCCGCTAATATACAAGCGGTCATTATCCGATACTTTATAGTTTACTTTGGCATTGAGGTCATAGAAGAAGTAGCTTGGAATGTAGCTAGATGCCTGAGGGAACCATGTACGTAACTGTTCATTCAGTGCCGAAGCGATGATATCAAGCCAAAGCCTGCGCCCCGAAATTATAAATGATGCATCGTTGCTAATAGGTCCTTCAACTGTTGCACGTGCGTTCAGAAGGCTCATACCAGCTGAGCCACCAAACTTTTCCTTCGAGCCTTCTTTCATTGTGATGTCAATTACACTCGACAATCGTCCGCCATACTCAGCTGGGAGAGCTCCCTTAAGCAGGCGTGTATCGCGCAATGCATCATTATTGAACACACTAAGCAGACCTCCAAGATGCGTAGGATTGTACACGATAACGCCATCTAGAAGTGTCAAGTTTTGATCTGGCGACCCTCCTCGTATAAATAAACCGCTCGAAACCTCATTGCCTGTTCGCACACCCGGCATAAGCTGCAATGCTCGAAAGACATCGGCTTCACCCCCAAAAGCTGGAAGTGACTGAATCTCTCCTGGGGACAGCGTTACAGCACTGATCTTTGCTGTCGAGGTTTGCGCTTCATCGCGCGCTCCACGCACTGTTACTTGTCCTGCTCTTGCTGCTTCGAGTTGTAGGGGAATGTTGACACGTATTGAAAAGTCATGGCCATCAACGGCAATGCTTTTGACAAACGTCTTGTACCCAACTCCTCGCACGACAAGGTCGTACGCACCAGAACTGATATTTGGTAAAGAATAAAAGCCATACTTATTCGTGCGCGTACCGACAAGCGGCTTAGCTCCTTGCTTGTGCGATGTGCCTTCGGGGTACAGTATTACATTTACTCCTATAACTGCTTCTCCCGATGCGGATTCACTTACTGTACCAGAAAGCGTATAGCGAGCACCCTGCTGTGCTAAAGCCATATGACATACAAACAGCATAGCAAGCATTGCAGACAGGCGTTGGTAGTAGCGATAGTGGTGCTGTTTGTGTAGTTGTGCAGGCTTTGTATGTCGAAATTTCATATTGCAATAACGTCTTTACATATACAATAATCTTGCCTTTGTGTGCAAAGGCTAACATGAACGCAATATGTATGATAAACGCGACGAATGGTGCTTTTACGAGGTTGTCGATAGTTTATGCCATTTGTGGCTCAGAAACCTGCTCTTTGCCATCAACAGGATTTTTCGACCAGTACGTTGCCATTGCTAATCCTGTAACGTACATCCAGAGGCTAAAGATTGCCCCGGGAAGAGCTGTTTCGGGAGTGAAGAATGTTACAGCAATTGTCATTGCCAATGTGGTATTTTGAATACCAACCTCGATAGCTAGCGTGCGGCATTGCTTCGTGCCGAAACCGAATATTTTTCCTGAGTAAAATCCAAGAAAAAGCCCAATACCATTGTGCAGTACGATGGCAGGACCAAGCGAGGAAAGGCTCTTGAGGAAGTTTTCCCAGTTTTTGCTTAGCACAAATGCAATCATACCTAAAAGAAAGAGCACTGAAAATATTTTGTACGGGCGCTCGATGCTGTCAGCAAATGCTGGGGCTTTGCTCCGTACAATCATCCCAAGTGAAATGGGGATTGCAATAATCACAAAAACAAGCTTGAGCATCTCTATAAACGAGACAGTTATAGGAGAGCTTGCTAAGCCAAGTGTATTCCCCATAAACTGCACGACAAACGGAGTTGCAATTGGACAGAGCAAAGTGGACAATGTTGTGATAATGACAGCAAGGGCAACATCCGCTTTGGCAAGGTAATTGAGCAAGTTCGATGTTGGACCACTGGGCGATGAACCTACGATAATTACACCGAGGGCAAGTCCTCCAGCTAAGCCAGTCAGCTTGATAACGATAAATGCAGCAAGCGGCATAACGATAAAGTGCCCTACAGATCCTACAATAGCTTGCAATGGCGTCTGCAGAACACGCCGAAAATCACTCAATTGCAACCCCATGCCCATACCAAACATTACTACAGCAAGCATAATGGGAAGCAATGTTTTCTCTAGCGCGCCAAACTCCATACATCCTCCTTGAAAGAAATTGCACGACAAGTAACAATATAGTGCTGCACAACTTACAGCATGTATAAAACATGCCGTAAGTTGCACTTTTTTCTGTATTGTAGCAAGTCTTTTTCGCTAACTGTATGAGACCCTCACGCAATTAGTGCAAATTAACGTGCATTTGCAGCACGCACTGGACATAACCCTGTATGCTCCCATTGCTCCTGGCTATGTAGCGCAAGTTTGTTGCCTTATAGCTTGAAGTGTACTGTTGCAATAAGGTGACGAGGCGGTTGAACAAAGTATGCGGGAACAGTGCGACCGCCGAATTCCGTTATACCGCCACCTGTAAAGTATAGTGCATTGAAGATGTTATTCAGAGCAAGATTGACGCGATGCTCTCCTACAAAATGCCACTCTACTCGAGTGTCCACAACGCTAAAGGCAGGAAGCGTAAGGCTAGGAGTATTTGTAAGCTCAAGGAATGACTCACCCACATAGCGCCCACTGCACTCCAGTGTTAATGTGGGAAGCGGTCGAAATTGTACAATTACACTACCCATAATACTTGGTGTTTGTACAGGGCGCACATTGCGGAATATCTGGTTTATTCCAAGATTCTCTGGGGCATACTCGCTGATCGAGGCTGTCATCCATGTTGCGTGAGCGCGAATGTTGACTGTCTCGTGGAGTTCTACATCAGCTTCTAGTTCTACTCCTGTGCGATAACTTGATGGAACGTTTTTGCGAAGCTGAACGAATCCTTGTGGAATAAACGGACCAATTGCAGCAATCTCGTCTTGAAACTGCATGTAGAATCCATTGAGTTGAGCAGTGTACGAACCACCCGATAACCGTATGCCCCCCTCAACATCGTTTACAAACTCTGGGCGAACAGTGTGAGGAGTTGCGAGTACGTGCACGTTCGCATCAACAATCTGTGTTGAGCCAAGCATATCAAAACGCGTCGGCTCCCGTCCTGTTCTACCGAATGAGCAGTATATACTCATGTAGTCGTCTGCCTGTACTGTAGCACCAATTTTGGGATTAACAAATAGCCATGTGTGTATGGGCAGTGATACCGTTCTACTTAATGCACGCGTATCTGGGATAAAGTGCATTTCTGCATACCGAGCTTGTACATCGCCGTACAGCGTCAATTTGTCTATACGATAGTTCACTTTTGCGAAAGCGCTTGCTTCATTTTTTGTCGTTCGGTCTTCGTAGTACTTGCTTGTGTAATCGGGCATGAGAGTTTCCCAGTTTTTACGCATGAACGTGTATGCATGAATACCAAATGTTACGTCGAGTGTATTGTCCTCATTTGCTGTTGTAAGCGAAGCCATAACACCAATATGGTCGTTGCGTAGTGGATAGTTAATTTGCATAAGCATACCTGCTGTGTCGCGAAATCCTGTCAGGAAATCTCCTCCTGCTCCACCGTAGTATGCTGAAGCAGCAAATGTTGATTTGTTCGAGAGAGCATATGTATACTCAAGTTGAAGAAGGTGCTGACCAAAGTCATCGCGGTCGCTTGAGTCGTTGATATTTGTGCGTGGGTCCTGATCAATGCGCGGCTTTGGAACAGCAAAATACGCCAATCGGTTTTGCGTTCTACCCAAGAACCCTGTTATCTTGATGAGATGATTTTCTGCAAAGTATGCTCCTGAGACAAATACTGATTGAGAACGCGTTCCTGTGTTATAGCGATATCCATCTGTCATAAACGTTCCATACTTTGCATACACTGAAACGTTACTCGGCATGACTCCTGTTCGTAGCTCGATGCTTCCTCTGGCTAAACCAAATGCTCCAGTACTCATTTGCAGCTCGACCTGTGGAGATGCAGTTTCGTGCAAGTTTACACTTTCTAGGTTGATTGATCCGCCATAGGACGATGTTCCATTGCTACTTGTTCCAACACCACGCTGCACTTGCATTGTACGTATGCTGTTTGTCAGGTCAGTGACGTTGGAGAAGAAAACCCCTTGATCAATCATATCGTTTAGTGGGACTCCGTTGATTGTGATGTTGATGCGCGTTTGGTCAATTCCTCGCAAGCGAAACGACCCGTAGTTTGAGAAACTTGTTCCTGCTTCAGAAAAAGAAATTAGCGAAGGGACAGTTCTTTCTAGCAGGAACTGCGGATCTTGTCCTTGAAACGTAGCATCCAGAAATGCTGGTGTGATTGCTGTCTGTGCGACGGGTGTATTCGCCTCTGCTCGTAGTGCTCGTACGAGAACATGTTCGCTTACTACACCCTTCTCCTGAAAGATGAAATCAATACTACTTGATGGTGATAGCGCAGAAACTTCTACAGTCTTGCGTACTGGTATGAACGAGAGATACGAAGCTATAAGCATGTATGTACCGGGCTGCACGCGTAATGTGTATCGTCCCTTTGCATCCGTTATTGCTCCTATTCGCAAGTTTTCAACACGAACTCGTGCTCCCTCTACTGCTCGACCTTGACCGTCGAAGACCGTTCCTCGTACTATTTGTAATGGTTGTTGCTGCTGAGCGATAAGCGCTTGCACAGTGTGCATCATGCTCCAGTACAAGCACAATGCTAGGATTGGGAATGAACGACGTATTGTCATAGCGTTTGTGGGGTTTAAGTGTGAGACATACACTAAAACCACAGCAAACTGTGTGGGGCTCGTGAATCTGGAAAGCTGAGGAGAGAATAGGCGGTGGGAAGCTAGCAACCGCGAAACTTCCTACGGCGGTACGAACCGCATCAGGTTCAACGGGTATAATCTCAGCCTGTATGCATCTATGCCTACAGGCACCCCGGTTTGCGTGTGGTGCTGTGCTGTATTTACTCACAGCACGCAGAAGTTACAATTTGTGCAGTACTTTTGCAAGTGGTATTTTTGTATGCTCTTTCTTAGCCACTAAATTTTCCACCATTATTTATTCGAGCGTTTGTATGAATACCGCAGTTTTTTCCCGTTGTGTTGTCTGCTGCTGTGCTTTGTTTATTGCTTTGTCGCTTAGCTCCTTTGCCGGTGAGCGGAAAGAAACAATCAAGGTATGGGGCAATTGTAATATGTGTAAGAAGACGATCGAAGCTGCACTGAAGGGTGTCGACGGCGTCTCTTCAGCTTCTTGGGATAAAAAAACGAAGATACTCACTGTAGTATTCGATGATGCGAAGATTTCCCTTGAGCAGATTGAGCAAAAAGTTGCTGCTACCGGCTACGACACGCAAAGTCTCAAAGCAAGCGATGGCGCGTATAACTCTCTGAAAAAATGCTGCAAGTATGAGCGTAAAAAATCGTAGCTTCTTCGATAACACAGATAAGAACGTGGTTCTCTTTGGAGCTTCCTGTTCTAGGTGATTGCTATCGCTCATGAACAGGAAGCTTTTTGTTCATTCTTTTCATGGTAAGAAAGTCTTTGCTATATGGTTGCTCCTCGTTTCATACTTGCTGTGACATGCATTCTTACGGCTTCGACACTGATTGCGCAGCAGCAGAATCCTGTGCCTTGGCAGATGCAGAGTCCGCTTCCCGCCCCGAATGTTCTGCGCAAAGCCTCTTTTGTGAACGAGCGCGTCGGCTGGGCAGTTGGGCGTGACACCGTATTGCTTTTTACAAGCGACGGTGGCAATACATGGGTTGTTCGTAGGCAAAGTGTGCTCCCTCGCAATCTTTTTGCAACAATTCAGTTTTTCGATGTGCGCGCTGTAAATGAGAACGTTGTATGGGCTATGGCAAACGCTGGACTTATCGTCTCGCGTGATGGTGGAGCAACGTGGCGCCGCGCTACTGATGGTGGTGTAGCAATCTTTGCTCTCGACGCCCAACATGCATGGCTTGTTGATAATAGTACTTCAGGTGGAGTTATTCGTCGTACAAGCGATAGTGGTACAACGTGGAGCACTATTACCGTACCGTTTGCGCTCCTTCGCGATGTATTCTTTGTAGACACACTGCATGGCTATATCGCTAGTGCCAGTGGTGTTCTTGGTACGCGTGATGGTGGTCGGACGTGGAATCTTCTCCTCTCATCAGATATTGCGGGTACTGCAACGCGCTTGACATGTGTGCAATGGGCAACACCTACAATCGGCTTTGCTGGGGGCGAAGATAGTACGCTTATTCGCACGCTTGATGGGGGACGCACGTGGCAGCGTGCTTCGCTTTCTATTCGGGCATTTGATGATGTGAGGGCAATTCGTATGATTTCTGCCAGCACAGGATATGCTCTTGCTGGTGGGAATGTGCTTCTTGCAACGAGTGACACAGGGCGTACTTGGCAGCAGAGAAGCGTGATTCCCTCTTCTACCGTCGTTACCGACATTCAGTTTGCAAGCCCGAGTGTTGGCTATGCTGTTGGAGGAATAAGCTTTAATATTGAGGAGAGTTCAGTGTGGAAGACAGTAGATTCTGGAAGAACGTGGATACAAATACGAGGGACGAAAAATATGCCTCTTTATGGCATTGCTGCCCGCTCGCGTGGGTCTGCTACAGCTGTGGGAAATACAACAATTCTTTCTACTGTCGATGGTGGCAGAGTATGGGCTACACAGCTTCCTTTGCCTGGTAATCCCGATAACTTCGCAAAACTGTATCGCTCGGTTTCTTTCCCCCGACTGCACGTTGGTTACATTGCTGGTGAAGTAGGGCGTATTCTTAAGACAACCGATGGTGGTGCAACATGGGTTCAGCCGATGCGAGAGCGCCGAATGCAGATTGACTGGTACGACTGTGCATTTGTCAATGATAGTGTTGGTTGGGTTGTAGGCAGTAATACCTTTCGCATTGGTTCTGGTGGTTCTGCGAGCTTTTCAGTTGTTCCGATTATTTCGCGTACAGTTGATGGGGGAACAACTTGGTCAGATCAGGTGCTTCCTAGCGGCTTCATACAAGATACTCTTAATAGTGTTTATGCAGTTTCGGAGCGATGTGCATTTGTTGTCGGCAATAGAGGTGCAATATATGCGACACGCGATGGTGGTGCTACGTGGGTTCGGCAGAGCAGCCCGACGCGATTGAATCTCCATTCTGTGTTTTTTGTCAATGATTCAGTTGGTTGGGCTGTAGGTGGTGGTGCAGAGACAGCAGTTATTATTGCTACGCGCGATGGTGGCGCTACCTGGCGTAGGCAGCATCCTCCTGCAGATGCTGCGCTACGCGGTGTCTTTTTCGTTACTCCTTTTCAGGGGTATGCTGTTGGTAATTCGGGTAGTATTCTAGCTACTCGTGATGGTGGTGCTACGTGGGAGCCACAAGTGCCTCCTTCTGAAGCAACGTTTTTTGATGTGGTGTTTACAAGTCCTGTTCATGGATGGATTGTCGGTGATGGTGGAACGATTCTCTCCACGTATAATGGTGGATTTATCCCAGTGTTTGAACGAAGTGTCTCGAGGTTGGATTTTGGTGGTGTTTCCGTTGGTGATACTGTTACTAGAAAGCTAGACATTTCTGCACGATATTTGCTCGCTCCGCTTGTCGTTACTGCTCCAGAAGGGTTTTTGCTTAGGGGTGCTGGACAATTTGGAAGAAGGGTTATTCTTGTACCCTCGCTGATGGCTTCTACGCAGGCTACTTTAGAAGTGAGCTTTGTACCGTCTCGCGATGCCGCTGTTTCTGCTCTACTCACCATTGAATCTCCGTTTATTGCTGCTACGGTGGCGCTTGTTGGTATAGGATTACAGCGTCCCGTACTGCGGTTTGCTCCCGAACAGGAGAGATTTCAGTTTCCTGCAACGCTTGTTGGTCGCTCAGTGCAAGGAACTCTTGTTATGCGTAACACTGGTGTTACTCGTGGCACTGTAGAAGTTAGAGTTCTTTCAGCGGGTATGCAGCAGCAGTCGCTTGCTTTCAGTATTTCTGATGCTGTTGTCTTGTTGGTTCTAGAGCCTGGTCAGCAGTACCCGTTTTCTATAACGTTTGCTCCTCGCTCTTTAGGTCTGACCTCTGCTATCCTTTCTGTGCGGGTATGGACTGCTTCATTTGATACTACATATCGAATTTCTCTTGAAGGTCTTGGTCTTCAAGCTGTTGTGCGTACTCATCCGCAACATCTTGATGTAGGAGGTGTGAGCCTTACTCAGCATACTTTAGCAACCATAAGTTGTGTCAATGTTGGCAATACCACAGCGATCGTGCAGCGCGTTTATGTTGATCCTAGTACTTCTGACTTTCGGCTGACTAGCTCCATTGCGACAGTGCTACTTGCACCGCAGGAGTTTCTCTCGGTTCCAGTGCGGTTTTCTCCTACTTCGCTTGGAACTATACAGGCATCTCTTGTTGTGGTGTATGATACCGACACGTTGCGTGTTCGTCTTTCTGGTGTAGGTGTTCCTCTTCAGGAAGTTCCTGTACTTGTGTCGCCATATGATGGGCGCATTAACACTCCTGTTTCGGTCGTGTTTGTGTGGAAGCAGCCTCTGGGTGGTTTATCATACGATATTCAGATTTCTCGTGATAGCACATTTTCGCGCGTTGATATTCAGCAAAGTTTTTTGCGTTCCTTGTCGTATGCTCCTGTATCGGATTTGCTTCACTCTACGCGCTACTATTGGCGTGTGCGTTCTCGTGGCATTGTTGCAGTGAGTGATTGGTCGCCAGTGTATACCTTCACGACGGTTCGACTGAACCCCTTGCTGCGCTCTTTTCCAGAGCTCGTTCAGGTAAGTGGTGCTGTAGGTTCTTCGCAACGTGGATATTTTACGGTGCGCAGTAGTGTTCGTGATACGATACTATCTGCCGACTTCCGCTTGTTGAATGAAGGTTCTGCTTACTCTTTGCGTCAGGACCAGTTTCCCTTGCCCCTTGCGCCGAATGTCACTGAGACGGTAGCGTTTGACTTTTCTCCTACAAGAGTTGCTAGTGAGGTTCGAGGTATCTTGCGCTTGATTGCGCGCCGTGACACGTTGCTAGTTCCTTTTTTGGGTGAGGCTGTGGAGCGTGATTCTGTGGCAATCGTTACTCGTATCGTGCTGCAGACAGATCGCCAGAACGTTGTGGCTGGAGATTCGGTTCTTGTGCGGGTTGTGATGACAGAGTCCCGTAATCTTGATGAGGGACGTAATCGTGGTAAGGCTCAAAGCTTTACTGCTTTGCTGCGTATTCGCAATGAGACGGTGCTTGCTCCCACAGGAGCGTTGAATATACCTGCTGGCTTATCAGGTAATGTTCTTATTGGGAATCGTGGACGTACTGTGGAGCTTCGCAATATTCCTCGTCCTTCCGGTATGAAGTCTGGTGTGTTAGCGGAGTTTCCTGCTACGGTGTTTCTTGGTGATGCTGCTTCTACATCAATTGAGTTTCTGTCATTTGTTTGGAACGACATTGACCATAGTGTTCCTGTACAGTCTATCATCGACTCGTCGCTTGCAACTGTTGTGTGTAATGTTGCAGGAAAGCCGCGGTTGATTCGGCGTGGGCAGCCAACGCAGTTTCAATCGGTCTTTCCTGTTCCTTCTTCTGATAAGCTCTGGGTTAGTTTTACTCTGCTTGAAAGCGGTGTTGTTTCTCTCCACCTAGTAGATGCTATAGGAAATCGCGTAAAGACGTTAGTTGATGCTCAGAGTCTTCGCTCGGGAGAATTTGTTGAGGAAATTGATATCTCAGATGTTCCTTCAGGTACGTATACGTTGTTACTGTGTACCCCTTCTCTGACTTGCGCTCGCCGTGTATACGTTATGCGATGATTGTTTGTTAGAATGAGTGTACCTGGCAGAGGGTGCGAGAAATGGAGCACAGTAGTTAAAAGATTACTGTGCTCTCTTAATTTATTACTAGCTCTATTTATTACTAGCTCTATTTTAAGAGTTTTAAAAGTTTTAGAAGTTTTAAGAGTTTTATATTCCTGTAAGTTATTGAAAATATTGAGATTACAGGATGAACTCTCCCCATTTACAGGATGAACTCTCCCCATTTACAGGATGAACTCTCCCCATTTACAGGATGAACTCTCCCCATTTACAGGATGAACTCTCCCCATTTACAGGATAGAAACCTCCCCATTTATAGGAGTACTGTGCGAAAATTTTGTATATATACTCCCACATAGCGTCTCAGTATGATATAATCCACACTCTATTTGTGGAAAACTTTTGCAACTCTCCCCATTTACAGGATAGAAACCTCCCCATTTACAGGATAGCCGAGAAGAAGTGTTTGAAACCTCCCCATTTACAGGATATTTTCTGGATGAGCATCCCCATTTACAGGATGCGTGAACAGTCTCCGAAATAACATCAGACATCATCCAGCATGCTGGTAAGCTCCCCGTTTACAGGAAACTTTATGAAAGTGTTGTATCATTTTGCTTTGCTCTCGCAAAGGGATTGTGTAGATTTCAACGCTATCAGTAGATCAAGTTGTGTGGTGTGTTGTAATCTTTCAGAAGCTAATGGTATTATGGAAGCGGTAACACCGATCTTATCTAGTGCACCAATTCGGCTTTCTAAACGTAAGAAAGAAGTCATTAAGCATAGTTCTGCTGTACAGATTACAAATACCATCTCCTTACTTCAGCGCCGAGCGTGGAATATTCTGCTTGCTCGTGCGTATGATGACCTTGCTCATACTGACCGCTTCCAAATTCGTGTTCGCGATCTCGTTGAAATGCTTGACTACCAAAGCAACGATGATGCGTATCTCAAGGAAGCGCTGGAAAAGCTTTCTACTACAGCTGTACGGTGGAATATTTTGCGGAAAGACAAAAGTGAGTGGGGTGTTTTCCCATTACTTGCAGGTGCTGTAATTAAGCAAGGCATTTTAACATATGCTTTTAGTCCCTTTCTGCGCGAGCGCTTGCGCAACCCTCGCATGTATGCTCGGATTAGTCTGTCGCTACAAAACAAGTTCCAGTCGAAGCACGCCCTTGCTCTGTACGAGCTATGTCTTGACTATTTTGATTTTGAGCGCTCCTACGGCGAGACCCCACAAATCTCCATTAGCGAATTTCGCGAGCTTATGGGTGTTGATGAGGATGAGTACCTTGTCTTCTCTCGCTTCAACGAAAAAGTTATCAAAAAAGCAGTGAATGAAATTAACGAGCTCTCCGACTTATTTGTAGCAGTGCGCTATCATCGTGTGCAACGCAAGATCGATGGAATAAAGTTTTGTATTTACCGAAAAACGGAACTTTCTCTTCCGTTTAGAAATGCAGTGGAGCCAATAGACTTGAGTACAACACCCACCACACCTGAAGATTACGACACTGTCTTCTCACAGTTAGGGCTAGAGCAGCAGCAGGCAATTATGAAAGAAGCTTACGATATGCTGCCAGACTTTATTCGTCAGCACAACACGTATGAGCAAGCAGGAGAATACAATAATACAATTTACATGCTCCTGTGTCAGAACCGTAATATTCTGCTTGATAAGCTTATTCAAGCAAATAAACCTTAGCAAGATTAGATGACCGCACTAAATAAATACAAATATGCGCATACTATGCTATGACTATTGAACATACTCATGGTATCAGATATCAATAATCCTGTCTTGCGGATTGATACTGAGGGAATATGGTACTACGGCGATACGCCGATTCAACGTGCAGGCTTAGTACGCTTATTTTATACCGCGCTACAAAAGTGCGATGAGGGATATGCTCTTATTACACCTGCTGAGTCTGTACCCATTGTTGTTGATGATGCTCCTTTTGCTGTTATTGCTGTTCATTCTGATGAGAATACCAACATCACCTTGACACTCAATGATGGAACTCTTCTTCCTCTTGATAATGAGCATCCTCTTCGGCAGAGTGAAAATAATATTCTTTACGTCAAGGTTTTTGAGCGCGGAGGACACGCCTTTGAAGCACGATTTACGCTGGCATCATATCTCGCTCTAGCAGAATTTTTCGAGTGCATTACCGATACAACATTTGTACTGAAAAGCTTCGGCAGGGAATTTCGCCTGCACGCTCTATAAATTCTGTTCGTCACTCTGTTATAAAAAGCTGCACTTTGCTACTCCACGTATTCTGCATTATACCGTAAAAAAGGATTGCGTATTAGATAAAGCCTTTGTAATTTTGTGTGTTTTTACAAGTAAGTAAATGTTGTCGTACTCATTCGGTGCCGTTTATGAATACCTACAGTATTGCCGTGTTGTTATGTTGTGTGATGCTGAGTATGTCATCCTGCAATTCAGATACCACGTCGCCCCGCGCTGCGGATACACTAACGTCTCGTATCGTGTCAAATCTTCGTCCAGATAGTCTATCCGTCTTATATTTTTCTTTCGACCGTGATACGGTTGTGGCTGTCAGTCGTGCTAGTACCGATGAATGGGACATTTCACTGCCGTTTCTGAGTGCAAGCTCACGTTCTGTTGATATTTTGCTGAACTCAGGCACAGTGAATCCTCGTGGTAAGACTATTGGACTTGTTGTTGATTCTACGTTTGACCTTGTAACAACCGCCCCACCTGATGATCAACTGCGAACTGATGATACAGCAGTAACGCGACGCGTTGTTTCGACAGACTTATCAGGGCGAGGAATGTTTACCTACAACTCTTCGCAGCGCACAATTCTCCCAAATCCGCAGAAAACACTTGTTCTAAGGACACGCTCTGGAAATTACGTCAAGGTGCAATTTGTCAATCTTTATAAAGACGCCGTTGCGAACCCAACAATGTTTACACCGCTAGGATACTACCGCTTGCGCTATGTAAAAAGCCCAACGCGAAGACTGAAATAGAGCTGTTGTTGAACATTTGCTACATGAATTATAGTACCACAAAAATTTTCGCTCATGGCGAAAAGCACTACTGGCAGGTGAACTTTTTTTTGTTAATTTTGTATTACAATAGTATGCATATATGCCATCAAGCACGTGTGTTCTTGCAATAGCGTATTGTTCACCACAACAATCCAAACACGAATATGTACGGAAATGCTTATGTAGGCGACATGCCCAATGCAGTGCCAGAAGTAATGTGTGAAGATCCTGAAAAGCTTGCTGAGTTTGAGGCAAAGATTGAGCGTGGCGAAAAGATAGAACCCCACGACTGGATGCCACGTGAGTACCGACGCCAGCTCATTCGGATGATAGAGCAACACGCACACTCAGAAATCATTGGAGCTCTACCTGAAGGAACGTGGATTACGCGTGCTCCAGGATTCAAACGCAAGCTTGCATTGCTCGCGAAGGTTCAGGACGAAGTCGGACATGCTCAACTTCTGTACAATGCCGCTGAAACGCTTGGTAAATCACGCGAAGCAATGCTGAACGATCTTATTTCTGGAAAATCCAAATACTCAAACGTATTCAACTACCCTGCTCCTACGTGGGCAGACTCTGCCGTTATTGCATGGCTGATTGATGCTGGTGCGATTATCAACCAAGTAACAAACTCGAAGGGCAGCTATGGTCCGTATTGTCGAGCACTCGAGCGAATTTGCCAAGAAGAATCATTTCACCTGAAGTATGGATACGAAAATGCCGTAACGCTTGCCACAGGTACAAAAAAACAGCGCCAAATGCTCCAAGATGCTCTGAATCGCTGGTGGACACCTGTGATGCATTTCTTCGGACCCCCAGACAAAATATCCGTGCACACAGAGAAGCTGATGAAATGGAAAATTAAACTTGCAAGCAATGATGAAATGCGCCAGCAGTTTCTCAACATGTACGTGCCAAAGATCTGGGAGCTTGGTCTAACAATTCCTGACCCAGCCTTACGGAAGAACCCCGAAACAAATACTTGGGAGTATACTGAGCCTGACTGGGCAGAGTTCATGCGAGTTATTAATGGCGACGGTCCTTGCAACAAAGAACGCCTTGCGGTGCGAAATATGGCACATGAGAAGGGCAAATGGGTACGTGCTGCTCTTATGAAGCCGCAAGCACGACATGTAGCGCCTTTAAGCTGACACATCTTGCTGCTTGCGAGTAGTCCGAATGGTGTGTGCAGCCTTTTGCAAACGCAGTCTTGTAGGATATTAGGTGCAGGAGTGCTACACTTACGACGCAAAAGCAAGCATTAAGATAGCTGCAAGTATCATCCCTACGCCGATGCGTACAAGGACTATCTTACTGATAAGTATCCCAGCCCACACTGCTGCTGTGCCGATAATAAACAGTCCGAGCTCGAGGTATCGAAAGCGGTGAGATGTGATGCGAGCACTCTGAGGATACTCAACAACTAGAGCGCGAATCAGGCTCTTGCTCTCGAATCCAATGCTGTCTATGCTGGTAAGCCGCACAAAGTACTTGCCTGCAGGAAGAATAACATGCGCTTGCGGGGAGCGGCGAACCTGATTGTACACTATCTCGCTAAAGTCAGCATTCGTAGCTACCTCGAGACGAGCAGGATACCCATTACTCTCCCATGCAAATCGAATACTTTGAGAGCCTTCTGTAAGCTCGACGCGGTCGATTGGCTCGTGCAATACGGGCATAGGAGGAAGCCGATATGCATTCTCTTGAGCGTACAAGCTATCGCCAACAATAATTCCAAAGTCTTCGGAGACACGTAACACTTGACCTATTCTGGGGTCGTTGTTTGTAACTTTGACGTATGCTTGACCCTCGAGCACGGAAATAATTGAGCGCTGGCGGTTATCAACGTAGATTTTCGCTGCTGCGTCACTAGAATGTGTATTAAAGCCGATTTGGGAAACACGGGTTTTTACAGAGAATGTGTCGGACTGGCGCATGTCCCGAAGTTTGAATGTAAGGACGCCTTTTGTAAGTTCAACGTTTGTTCCTTGTCCGTGGACTGTGGCAATATCATCACTTACCAAGCCGCGCTGCTGAGGGGAAAAGCCATATATCATAACCAGAGTATTATCGCGTATGTGCAGGACGCTGTTGTTGCGAAACGTGATATCTGCTCTTGCTCCTTCATCGGTCGAGATTTTGAAAGCTTCGTAGAGCGGTTGATTGATGGTAGCTTCGTGCCATGTGTTCTCCCATGCAGGCATAACACGAACCACAGGCTTCAGCATAGTAATACGTGCATCAGGAGCAAGCGCCGTGCCGTCAACTCCAGCAAGGAGCTTTCCTGAGAATGCTGTTAGACCAATAATCTCAACTCTTCTATTGCGTGTGCGTCCTTCCTCAGTAGCATTGTCGGCGATAGGATACGTTGATCCATAACCACGAGTACGAATGCGGCTTGCGGCAATACCGCTATGGATGAGATATTCTCGCACAGCTTCAGCCCGTTCGAGCGATAACTTGACGTTTTGTTCTTCTGTGCCTGTGTTATCAGCGTGTCCTCCTATTTCGATATTTAAATGATCGCGTTGTTTAAGATACTCCGCTAGTCGTGCAAAAGCAGGACGCTGAGACTCTTCTATAACAGCGCTTCCCTTCTTAAAAGTCGCGTCTGTAATGATGATTTTCTTGCCGGGTGCGAGGCTGTACTCTTCTTGTGCCCAAAGTGACAGGTGCATACTTGTGATAAGTGCAGCAAGCATCGACAACAAGTGGTAATATATGCGAGAATAGCAGTATTCCTTATTCATCATAAGCGCAAGAATATGCACGAAGGAAACAATGAGATACGCGCATCCTAAACAGGCAACCGAAACCAAAACGTCGAACCCTCATTCAAACGACTGTCAACACCTACTTCGCCACCGTGCTGCTCAACAACCTGTTTAACAAAAGCTAACCCGAGACCTGTTCCAGATTCACGCTTGATGCGTTGGTCGTCAGTTGCTCGGAAGAACTTAGTGAACAGCTTTTGCTGCGATGAATCTGAGATACCATAGCCTTCATCGCGAACGGAAACACGTATGGATGAGCCTTCGCGATGCACATGGACGTGCACCGATGTGCCGTGCGGCGAGTATTTTATAGCATTGCTCAGAAGATTAACCATGACTTGTCCAAGTAAATCGGGGTCGCCGTGTACAGTGGCTACATCTGGCTCAGGGCAGTTCCATTCTATGCGTATAGACTTTTGAGCGGCAAGAGGAGCGTTGGTTGTAAGAGCTGCACGGATAACATTGCACAGGTTCACTGGAACACGACGAATGTCAGTTTTCCCAAGCTCTAAACGGCTAATATCAAGCACTCTGTTGATAATGCCTGCAAGCTTGCGTCCTTGAGAGGTAATAGTACGTCCATATTCTATCATTTCTTGCTCGGTTGCTATACCGTCTGCTATGAGTTCAGCAAGACCAATAATGCTATTAAGCGGTGAGCGTAGCTCGTGCGCAACTACTGCTACAAGTTCGGTCTTGAGCTTGTCGGCTTCGACGTCGCGCGAGACATCGCGGAGAACAAGGACGTAGGCAATTGGTTCAAGTGGCGGCTGAGAGTATTCTGCAGGAGGTTCTGAACGATATAGCTCATGTGATATTAGCGCAGAAGCTGAAACATGCGGAATAACCTTCAGTAAAGTACCGCGCAATGTGCGCTCTCGGAGCTCATTAGTTGGTGTGAACGATAATTCGCAGTGCTCTACTACATTAGGGCTTATGGTAAGACGGTGGAAAGCTTCGGCAATCTGCATAAGAATAGGAGATGATTCTGCAAGAGTGTCGATGTGAATTGCTTCAGAGCTTGTATCGGGTAGTGCTAGCCATGTGCGTATGGTGCGATTGATGAGAGTAACGGTACCGGAAGGGTCGAGGAGTATGATACCATCGTATGCTTCGCGAACGACTGCCTCAAGCTTATTGCGTTCGGCAATGACACGGGCAATATTGAGCGCATGATATGTACGGAGTTCGGCTGCCATCGTATTAAAAGTCGTGTATAACAAGCCGAACTCATCGTTGCGAGAGCGAGGAAGAACGACAGTAAAATTGTGGTGAGCAATCATATGTGCAGCATTGCTAAGAACACGGATAGGCTTGGAAAATTGCTGCGCCAGTATGATACAAGCAACACCTGATAGAAGCGTAGCACATGCTATCCACAACAATGCTGTAGAACGCAGCGCATCGAGCGAGCGATATATGGTTGCTTGTGGCTCCTCAACTACAATGATACTCTGAAGTGTGGGGACAAAAAGAGCAATGCCAAGCATAGGAACATCATTGCTGCCGATGTATTCGCGAATAGTACTAGCACAGTAGCTCGCACTACTCGATATGTCTGTGTGTTGGAACAGTCCGTAGGACTGCATATTTATGTTTGTACGAGCATGGTCGCGCTCGGATGATGCGAATACATGCAGTGTAGAGTCGCAAAGCCAAATGCGGTTGCGTGCGCCATAAAACATTTGCGAAGAGATGTGTTCTACTACTTGCGACAAATATTCATAGTCGAGGACTGCAATCAAATAACTAACAATTTGAGTACCGGCATGCTGTTTCCCTTGATGTGAGTCCGTAGCTCTCCATATAGCACACAGCGGTATGCCAACAGAAGAGCCTTCACGCAAGGCTTGCGGTGGTCTGACAATAACGCGCTGAGAGTTAGCATAAGACTGAAGCTGGCGAAGATACTGCTCGGAAAGCTGTTCAGGCAGTGTGTGGGACGCACCCTTGCTGAGTATGTCGATATTCTGTCCTGCTGCATCGTATATGCCTAGAGCGGAAACCTCGTCACTTTCGGCAAGCAATGCGCGGACAATTTCTACAGCAGAACTTTCTGTAATGCTGGTGTTGCTAAATATATCGCGTGTTCGTGCAAGAAGTGCTGAGGCATTGTCAATCCGATGATCTAGATGGTCTTGTACGCGTTCTGCAACCGCAACGTAGTATTCACGTGCTGCATGCTTGTGAGCAGCAAGAGCGGCTTGAAGGCAAATATATCCAACGACCGAAGACGGCGCCACAGCAGCAAGAAGTATTGCTGCCGTCATCTTTATTGTAAAGCGACGTTTTGGTCTTTCCTGCTCTTTCGAAGAACACTCAAGATGCTTCATGTGGTATCATCGTCATTGTCGGAAGAATACTGCGATTGTGGCGCAAACACGGGAAACTCAACAGAAAATATCGAGCCTTGTGGCATGGCAGGTTTATAGGAAACGCGTCCCTTTGCTGCCTCGCTCAGTTTTTTAACAATATAAAGCCCTAGCCCCGTTGAATGCTCTCCTCCTGTAGGTTTCGAGGAAGTTACACCAAATTTTGTAAAGAGTCTGTGTTGTTCGTGGGATGGAATGCCGATACCACTATCCTGCACTGACACTTGCACAGCTGAAGGATTTTCCGAAGGATTATAAACAAGAATAGACACTGTGCCACCGTAAGGTGTGTACTTGATGGCGTTGGAAATCAGATTATCCAAGATTTGCTTCAAAATCTCGGAGTTAACAAAGACTGTTGCCGAAGTTGCTGTATTATGGAATGTTGTTGTAATCTGCTTTTTGCGAGCATGGTGCTCATAGCGTCCGAGCACCTCAGCTGCGATAAACACAAGATTAACTTTTTCTGGGGATATGTGTCTATAGCCATACTCGAGAGTGTTGGAGAAATGATATGGTTCATCCAGTGCGTTCGCATCAAGCAAGTTGCTAACAAGCTGTGCCATGCCCTCTACAGATGCCGAAATAGCTTCGAGTGTTTGTCTGTATTGCTCGGAAGAAAGCGAGGAGGTTTTTAGTATATCCACAAGCCAGCGCACTGTTGCTAGAGGGTTTTTGAGGTCGTGTGCTACAATGCTCATAAGCTCGCTTTTTTCGTGGTTGAGGTGCGTAAGAAGTGCATTGCTCTGGCGTAGGGCATCTTGTGAAAATTTAAGATCTATGTGCGTTTTGATGCGTGTGAGTAGTTCTGCTGCATGGAAAGGTTTCACAATATAATCAACAGCACCAAGCTCGAATCCTTGTATGATATCGTCCATATCCCCGCGTGCTGTTAGAAAAATGATAGGAATGTCTCGGAGCTCAGTATCTGCTTTGATGCGTCGGCATACCTCAAAGCCGTCTATGTCAGGCATCTGAACATCAAGGAGAATGACGTCTGGTAGCGTTGAATTGTCGTGCTTTGCGTGATAAAGTAATTCTAGTGCTGCGTTTCCACTTGAAGCTTCGTAAAGCTCATATCCTTTGACGCGCAGCCGTCCGCGCAGTACTTGAAGGTTCTCGAGCATATCGTCTACAACAAGAATGCGTGGTACGCGCTCGGCAGGGTATATATGCAATGAAGACATGACACGCAATCACGTTTATTCAAAAGCAGCAATGCCCATCTCAAGTGATTCTGCAACGATGAAATAATTTAGAAAGCCCGATGCCCACATAATATTTCGCAGAGATTCAGACATACCAGCAAGAAGGATTTGCCCATTGTGGATTTTAATTGTGCGATACAGCATAAGAATCTTGCGCAATCCAATACTCGAAATAGACCGTACTGCAGATAGGTCGAGAATAAGACGGTTGTACTGTTGTGCCAGAGGGATAAGCTCCATCTCAAGAATTGGTGCTGTCGCAGCGTCAATCTCTCCAACTAGGCTGACAATCCCAATACCGGCATGTTCGTGCGTTGAAATTTCAAGCTTGTACATACGTCATCCATCAAGTAGTAGTGCACAACTGTGCCCAGCTACGTTGAATTTTTTATCTGATACAACTAGTAACAAGTTAGCACGTTTCCGTAATCTTCCAAAACTCTTCTAGTATGCTGCATAACATACATGAAACAATTCCATGCCCTTTTCTTCTCGTTGAGAATCTTAGCAAATCGTATCGGGAAGGAGACTCTCAGCGGGAGGTTCTGCGCAATATTTCGCTGCAGGTGCAGAAGGGTGAGACGGTTGCTCTAGTAGGGAAAAGTGGTTCGGGGAAATCAACACTTTTGAATATGCTGTCGGGTATAGATACACCCGATACGGGAACGGTTGTACTCAACAACACTAGCATCTATCGCCTTTCTGAGCACGATCGCACAATGTTTCGTCGTCGGAATATTGGATTTGTCTTTCAGTTTTTTCATCTCATTCCGACGCTTACAGTAGAGGAGAATATCTTCCTTCCTTTGGAGCTGAATGGTCTCGTCGATGCAGCGCACACGCAAGAGGCTCTTGAACTGTTGCAGTATGTTGGTCTGTATGAACGGCGCACATCGTTCCCTGACCGCTTATCCGGTGGAGAGCAACAGCGCATTGCGATTGTTCGCGCATTAGTACATCGCCCTATGATAGTGCTTGCTGATGAGCCAACAGGTAATCTTGATGAAGAGACTGGAACAACGGTGCTGCACCTTCTTGTACAGCTTGCCAAAGAGCGGGGAGTAACGCTAATCATGGCAACACATAGCAGCGACACTGCACAGATGCTACAACGCATTGTGCGTATTCATCAAGGTGATGTTATCGAGCAGCACAAACGCTAAAAAATGCAAAAAGAAAAACAAAGGTTTTGTATCTTACCTTGTACGTTGCACGTAATGCAGCACAATAACGCACCTGTGTTGCAATGCGGAGATTATATTCACAGTATCAAATACGTGTGCTATGCTGGACAAGATACGCTCTGTGTCGCTATTTGTGAAGATTTTTGGTCTTGCCGGTATAATGGGTGCATTCACGGCGATTGTAGCATTCTTTGCATATAGGCAGGCGCGGCTTATGGACGAACTGAATAGGATTCAAACACTAGCGAATACTATTCTGAACCTACGCTCCAATCGCGTTGATTTTACGACGACACGTAAAGAAAGCTACATACACCAGAATAACACTCTTTTGCAGCAAGGAAATGCTGTGCTGTCCGAGATGATTGTAGAACACGAGCGAATAGCACTGCAATCTGTGCTTGAACAGTATCAAAAGCTATGGCACATGTTTGCTGAAACAATGCAAGAGCGTGGCTTAACGGAAAATAGTGGTATTGAAGGAGCATTCCGCAAAAGTGCACACGATTTGGAGGATTTGTTTGAAGAGATTCGACTTACCGAGTTGAATCTTATGCTGCTTCAGGTGCGCCGTGATGAGAAAAACTTTATTATGCGCAAGCTGGAAAAGCATATTAAAGAATTTGATGAAGACATAGCAGTGCTCGAAGCAGGTGTGGCTACATCATCTTTGCCTATTGCAACAAAAGCAAGTGCCGCATCGCTCATAGACCATTACCGCACAACATTCAAAAAACTCTCAGCAGTGTTCAAAAGGCTTGATACCCTATCACTGAGGCTTTACACTATTGAGTCGGATGCTCTCGGCACAAGCAAACACATGATTGAGGAAAAAAGTGTCGTGGCAGCAACATCAGAACGCCTGATGTACAGCGTTATTGCTCTTGCCTTTCTGACAGGGCTACCCATAGCATTTTTCCTTGCGCGAAGTCTTGTGCGGCCTGTGCTCGAGCTGAAACATGCTACAGAAGCGCTAGCAAGCGGACAAACACAGATTGTTCACGTACGCTCCAACGACGAAATTGGGGCACTTGCCCATGCATTCAATAGCATGGCAACAACGCTGCGCGAATCCAATACCAAGATCATTGCGCAGCAGAATAATTTGCTTCGTCAACAGGAAGAACTCAATAAGACGTTGCATCAGCTTGAATCGCAGAGCGCATATTTGAATACGAGTGTATCGACGATTTTGCATGAGATGCAAGCTCTTGCTCAGGGCGACTTGACCGTACAACTGCAGGTTTCTAGCTCTGATGACATTGGGCGCTTATATGCTGGATTTAATGAAGTTGTGGGCAATATCCGCAGAATGATGATAGAAGTTATCGAGGCAGTGGAGCTTACCCGCCGCGTTGCAAAGCAAATTAATGAGTCGAAAGAAGCATTAGTATTCTGGGCACAGAAGCAATGGGTACAATCTGATGAGGTGAACACTGCACTCGAAGAAATGAACAAGGCAATTACACACAGTGCACGCAATGCTAGCGAGACAACCAAATTTGCTGCTGACAATAGCAAAGTGGCTGCTGAAGGCGGTTTTGTAGTGGCACAAGCCGTTGAAAACATTCGCTCGCTCGCTGATGTAGTCAAAAGCTCTGCTATCAACATCGAAAATCTTGGGACATCGAGCAAAGATATAGGCAAGATTATTCAAACTATCGAGGCTATTGCGAAACGCACGAACCTTCTAGCACTGAATGCTGCTATCGAAGCTGCACGAGCTGGCGAACAAGGGCGCGGGTTTGCTGTTGTTGCTGATGAAATTGCACGCCTTGCCGAGCAAACATCAACAGCAACAAAGCAAATTAGCGCAATGCTTGACCAAATCCTTAAGGATATTGAAAGTGCGACATCACTAATGTATGCTAGTAGCAACCGTGTGAGAGAAGGCATTGCTCTTGCTGATTCGGCAGGGGTAGCGCTCCGAGAGATTATCGAAAGTTCGCAGTCTGTACTTGACCGCATTAGCCAAATCGCTTCGGCAACAGAAGAGCAATCTGCGACAAGTCTTCATATCTTGACAAGCGTAGAAAATATTGCCTCGACTGCCTCGCAATCTGCCCAAGAGACTGAGCGCGTTGCACAAACTATCAATCACCTTGCTTCTATCACAGAACAACTCAATAAGCTCGTTGCACGGTTTCGGTTAGACCGTTCTGCAGCTTTGGAAGATGTTGCTCGTGTACCCGATGAATACAAGAGTATAGCTACGCTTTCAGGCCAAGCGTCTTCGATGCAGAAGACAGAGCTGCTTACCTCGGCAGCACGGCAGTACCGCGAAGAACGCATCCATGCGAAGAAAGGTGATATCATTATGAAGGAAGGAGAAAAGGGACGGGGATTCTTTATCATGCATTCAGGCGTTGTGGAAGTATTTAAGGAGGGTGTCAAAATTACTGAATTTAGTGTCCCTGAGACAATCTTCGGCGAAATGAGCGAAATTACCAATGAAGCTCGCACAGCGACAATTATCGCGAAAACTGATTCTGTTATTACACACTACGACTGCACTATCGACGAACTGGTGCACAATAATCCTACCATTGCCAAAAAACTCATCTTTACTCTGGCAATGCGCCTTATTAACACAACAAATCGGTTTACGGATGCACGCAAAGCAAAGCAGTCCGTTGTTGCAGCACAGTACTCATAAGGGCGCTCGTGGGAAATTCCGGTGATACCTTGAAAGGCAGTATCAAGCTTGCACAGCGATTCTACGAAATTTGCGTATATTTAGCCATTACAAAGCCAGTATTTGTACGATAATCCTTGCCAATGGATGGTATGGAGCTTCTCGATGCTATTCGCACACGCCGCACAACAAACGGGTACTTCAAGCCCGACCCTGTGTCACGTGAGCATCAGCACTTGCTTATTGAAGCAGCAAGCCGTGCTCCAAGTCACTTTAACTCTCAGCCGTGGCGTTTTGTGCTGATTGACGACGAGGCAGTTCGCTTCCGTATCTCCGATATTGCTGGTCGCACAATGACACAGCTTATCGACGAAGGGAAGTTCTTTGCTCGCTACAAGAAGTACTTCCGATTTACTCATCAAGAAATGGAAGAACGGCGCGATGGCATTTTCATAGACCAACTTCCTCCTGCTCTGCGTCCATTCATAAAGCATATGTTTACTGACACAGCATTGAGCATTATGCGGAGTGTGGGAGTACCGAAGATACTAGGGGCAGATAATACAAAGCTTGTAGCTGCTAGCCCTCTGCTGTTGGCTGCACTGCTGAAGAAGGACGAATACATCCCCGGAGAGCTCTCTGCGTTGTACTGTATTTTATCGTTGGGAATGGCGATAGAAAATATCTGGCTAACAACCTGTGAGCTGGGTATGGGCATGCAATTTATTTCTACACCGATGGAAATTCCTGAGGCATGGGAGGAACTGAAAATGTTGCTTTGCGTTCCAGATGATTTAGAGCTTATGGCGATATATCGTCTTGGTTATCTCCCAGAGCAGCGCGAACGCCCGCGCATTGATTGGACGAGCAATCAACGCAAAACAGTCTCGCAGCTTGCCTTTCGTAACACTTGCCAAATTCCAGAAAATGATGTATAGTGCTATCGTAGGGCTGTTGTGAGCGTGCGCATATGATTCCTATTCTTGTACAGAGTATCGCCACTGCTCTTCCTCCGTATAAAGTCTCGCAGCACGATGTTAGGGAGCTTGTATACAGGCTCTTTTCAGGCGAGTATCAAGGCTTGCAGCGGCTTATGCCTGTATTTGAGAATACACAGATTACAAGCCGGTACTTTTCGCAGCCGCTGTCTTGGTTTGAACAGCAGCGAAGCTTTGTAGAATCTAGCAATCTTTTTGTGGAAACTGCCATAAAGCTCCTTGTTAACGCTTCGAATAGCGCAATACAGAATGCTGGTATACAACGCGAGGATATTAGCATGGTTGTGGCAGTATCAACAACAGGCATTGCCACACCGAGTCTGGATGCTAAGCTGATACAAGCACTATGCTTGCCTCGAACAGTCAAGCGAGTACCGGTGTGGGGTCTAGGCTGTGCTGGTGGAGTAGCTGGATTAGCTAGAGCTGCAGAGCTTCTATCGGCAATGCCGGATGGCTCATACGGCTTATGTACTGCTGTTGAATTATGCAGCCTAACGTTTCAGCGCAACGATATTTCGAAATCCAACATTATTGCGTCGAGTTTGTTTGCTGACGGTGCAGCTGCTCTTGTGTTAAAGAAGCCACAAGAAGACAAGGAACTAGGAATGCGTATCCTTGCATCGTACAGCTACATATTTGATGACTCTGAGGATATCATGGGCTGGGACATTATTGAGACAGGTCTCAAGGTGCGCTTTGCGCGTGATATTCCTACACTCATTACGGAGCATCTTCCCGGTATAGTTGCAGAAGCTTGTGCAGCGTGGGGTATCTGTACAGAAGAAATCCGCCATTTTGTTCTTCATGCTGGAGGGGCAAAAGTACTACAAGCGTACCAAGACAGCTTGAAACTTACTAAACAAGATCTCTGCACAGCATACCACGTGTTGCAGAACTATGGCAATATGTCGAGCGTTTCTGTGCTTTTTGCGTTACAGGAATTGATGCGGTCTGCCCCTGCACCTCACGAGCTTGGTATGATGATAGCTCTCGGTCCGGGCTTTAGTGCAGAACTTCTGCTCTTTTGCACCTAGTATTGATATCATGACAATGCTGACTATACTGTTGTGCCTTGCTAGTGTCATTGTCATACAGCGCCTTTCCGAGCTGTACCTAGCGGAACGCAACCGGGCACATGCCCTATCACGTGGCGGCAAGGAGTTTGGAAGAGAACACTATCGAGCATTCGTACTGCTACATAGTGCGTGGATAGTGGCGTGGTGTGTGGAAGGGTGGTATAGTGTACATGACTCTGAGCTGTGGAAGCATAGCTACACTCTAGAATCCATATGCTCGTATATATGCGGTCTGCTCTTTCTTGCTGCACAAGTACTACGCTACTGGGCGATCGTATCTCTAGGATACGCATGGAATACCCGTGTTATTGTTGTGCCGGGGGAAGAGCGTGTGTGTGCCGGTCCATACAGATATTGGAAACATCCAAACTACCTAGCAGTTGCTATAGAGATTGCTGCTGTACCGATGATAGTGTTTGCATGGAAAACAGCTATCGTTGCGAGTCTTGTCAATGCTGTGCTCTTGCTTGCTATACGAATTCCTATCGAGGAAAGGGCGTTGCAGGAACTAAAATAGAGTATGTAGCGCGCGAAAAGCTAACAATCCTCATGAATGATATTCTTCTGTACGGAGCGTTTGGATTGTATTGTGTGAACATGCTTGTTGGTCTTATCGCACAAGCAAGGCTCTGGCATTTTGGTTCAGCCCATCATATGCTCTACTTTGTTGTGTTCATGTCGTGCATTATCACAATCTTTGTATCGTTTCGTTGCTCTTTGCTCATTGTAGCTGCCTCGCTGGTGTATATGCCCCGTAGTCGACCGTGGACGTGGAAGCACCCTTCGTGTGCATTTGTAGGATTTGTGGGCTATGTTCTCGCAATAATGCGGATATGCTAATACTAGCCTCGAGGATTGTATCAAAGGTGTTCGCCCAAAAGAAATGGTTGCGTCATATATTGCTGCTCAGCAGCATGGGTGTAATCAGCAAGGAAGTGAAAAAACTCTGCGTGGTTATGTTTATACTGTGCATAAAGGCGTAGGATATCGCGTGTACTATCCGAAACATGGGTAAGGTCGAGGTCGCGGTACTGTATTCCCTTTCTGTCGAAGATATTAGTGATACGACCATCACGATAGTATCCGATGCGCTCAATTTCGCTCATAGGGCGAGCAAGCCCAATTGCTTGCATCAAAAAGACGTGATGGTTGTTTTTTCTGGATTGGAAAGAAAATAAGTACATTGCGTAGTATGCTTGTAGCCCTGTTTCCTCATGCAATTCACGGATAGCAGCACACATGTAGCTCTCGCCAAGTGTGGCGCGTCCTCCCGGAAGCAGAAATACATTTCCTGCAATAGCATTGAGTAAAATGCCTTGCTCTGTTTCAACAATTGCTGTGCCTCTTCGGGCTTTCATAGGATTTTGTGTTGTCGTTACTGTATTCCTGTGCTACCAAATCCGCTCTGTCCTCGTTCAGTACAGCTTAAATGCGAAGATTCCTGCCACTGTACGTGCTCATAACGCGCAACAACAAGCTGAGCAATGCGGTCGCCTCGTCGTACTATAAATGGCTCTTTGCCAAAATTGGCAAGAATGACCTGTACTTCCCCACGGAAGTCGCTGTCTATTGTTCCGGGAGAATTCAAACAAAAAATTCCGTATCGTGCTGCCAAGCCACTGCGTGAGCGGACTTGTATCTCATAGCCCGGTGGTATTTCAAGAGCAATCCCTGTCGGTATTGTTGCTATGGAAGATGGAGGAATGAGAACGTCGTGAGAAAGTGCTGCACGAATATCTGCTCCGGCAGAACCGTTTGTAGCATATTCTGGCAGCGGAATATCATCAAACTCTGGGGCTACACGCCGAGCAAGGATAGTGAGCATACTGTATACAGGCAATATAAATTTGGGGTTAACGTGGCTGCTCTTCGCTGGGGGAAGTCGAAGCAGCTGGTTTTGGTGCGAAAACCTGCTCGAAGAATGTGCGAATACGCCGTAAATTGCCAAATGAGTAAAATCCTGTGTCCCAGTGCCTATAGCCATCGTACAGGTCGAGAGTTGAGGGTACACCAGCTTTTGTGAGTGCTTCATCGAGAAGCTCGCTTTGATTTGGTGGTACATTGCAGTCTGCTGTGCCATGCTGAAGAAGAAATGGTGGGTCGTCAGGTGTAACGTAGAATATTGGATTAGCAAGCTGCACTTTGTCGGGTATGGTGGTGATTGCTGCTCCCAGTAGAAGTGCTTCAGGTGATGTTGGCTGATTGTGAATAACAGGTGATGCACAGTCTTCGACGGCATGCTCGTCCATCTTGAGAAAGTCAGTTGGTGCATATAAAGCGACAACGGCATGAACGCGGCTTGAGAAGTTGAGGTGGGGTCCGACGTTCCCTTCAATATCCATTGTGGTTGTTCCAACAGTAGCAACTTTTACATCTCCTGTGCAGCCAAGCATTGCTGCTAGGTGCCCTCCTGCTCCTTCACCCCAAACGCCAATCTTTGTTGTGTCCATTCTAAATTTTCCTGCATTTGCGCGTACCCATCGGATAACGGCTTTGCAGTTGTGAAGCTGTGCTGGAAAGCGCTCGTTTGTAACATAATTTGCACATACAACGACAAATCCATGCTTCACCATCGAAGCTGCATAGTTAACCCCAAAGCCCCGCTTGCTCCCAGAAAACCATGTGCCGCCATGCAGCCATACAATCACAGGAAATGATGACTTTTGAGGATTGTCGGGTACGTAGATGTCTAGTAGCATATCTTTGCCATTTACATGAGCATAGACAATATCGGACTCTGTTGAAGATATAAACTGCTGTGCATGCACTCTGTAGGCGTACACAGAGAATGCGAACAATATGGATAACCAGTGTGTTATAAAAAGCTGAAAGAGGTGTACTCTTGAAGATGCGCAAAAGCTCATTGATTAGGCGTAGCGATAAGTACGGTTATAGCATTGAGTTAGTAACAGAGCTACAATACCGTGAGAGATGGATAAGCTGTCTAAAAACTAGTGAAAACGCAATGATTCGTAAATTTATGCGCTTTTTGGGGATTTCTGTAGAAAAATTTGTTGTTGTGGTGCTCAATTATTCACCTTTCGGCTTTGTTACTATAATACCCCATCTTCTACGCTATGTTCTTCATTCTTTTTGCTTGACAAGCATAGGGATTTTTTTTAGCTTGAGCTAAATTTATACTGTACGCATGAAAGCATCATCACTACCACAACCAGCACATACGGTAGCTCTTCCTCAGCGCGGATGGAAACGTATATTTGCATTTTTTGGTCCGGCATATCTTGTTAGTGTTGGGTACATGGATCCCGGCAACTGGGCAACAGATATTGAAGGTGGAGCACGCTTCGGTTATGCACTTGTCTGGGTGCTATTGATGTCGAATATGATGGCGGTGTTGCTTCAGACGCTGTCTGCTCGGTTAGGGATTGTTACAGGACGTGATCTGGCACAAGCTTGCCGTGATAATTACCCAACCCCTATTGCCTATATGCTGTGGGTTCTAGCGGAAGTAGCTATAGCTGCCTGCGACCTAGCAGAGGTTCTCGGAACAGCCATAGGCATCAATTTGCTGTTTGGTATTCCGGTACTTTGGGGAGTCATTATTGCGGGGGTTGATACGTTGTTACTCTTGCTCATTCAGAACCTTGGTGTGCGGAAGTTTGAGGCATTTATTGTTGCTATTGTTGCTATGATTGGGGGATGCTTTGTGATAGAGCTTGTACTATCGAAGCCTCAACCGCACGAGGTGATGCGAGGATTTCTTCCAAACATGCCTGAAGGAGCATTATTTGTAGCAATAGGCATCATTGGTGCAACCGTCATGCCACACAATCTGTATCTGCATTCTGCGCTCGTTCAAACAAGAGCCTTTGAGCCTACTGTACAGGGAAAGCGTACAGCAGCCAAGTATAACCTAATCGACTCGGTAGTTGCGCTGAACGCGGCATTTTTTGTTAATGCTGCAATTCTTGTGCTAGCAGCGGCAACGTTTCACAAGAACAACATTGTTGTTACTGAACTGCAGCAAGCACATGAGCTTATTTCTCCTTTGCTGGGAACAACGCTTGCGGGGACGTTGTTTGCCATTGCATTGTTGGCTGCGGGTCAATCTTCAACGCTCACAGGAACACTAGCTGGGCAAATTGTGATGGAAGGGTTTTTGCACTTTAGAATACGTCCGTTTTTACGCAGGCTTATAACGCGCATGGTTGCTATTGTGCCAGCGGTATGGGTATTACTCACTGCTGGAGAATCAGGGACATACCAGTTGTTAATTCTTAGCCAAGTTATTTTGAGTTTGCAGCTACCTTTTGCAATTGTTCCACTTATTCATTTTACCTCAGACCGTCGGCTCATGGGGGAGTTTGTCAATAGGTCGTGTGTTGCAGTGCTAGCGTGGATTGTGGCTTCAATAATTATTACGCTAAATATTCAGCTTGTTGTGGAGCAGGTGTCTGCAGTGCTTACAGTGTCGTCATCGTGGCTAGTAAAAACAACTATCCTGCTTGGGAGTAGCGTGTTGATAGGGCTTCTTGCATACATTACTATCAAACCTTTTCTGGATAGAACAGCACGTGGCAGACAGCGTCCTAAAGTCTTTACAACTCCCGAAGAAGGTGCTCGTCTAGAGCTTGAAGCACGATCATACAAGAAAATTGGTGTTACAATTGCATTCTCCGACAAAGATAAAAAAGTGCTCAGTGAAGCAGTGATGCTTGCAAAGCAGCATCATGCTGAGTTATATCTTTTTCATGTTGTAGAGGGTGCTGGTGGGGTCGTGTATGGGGGGGCAACATTTGATGCAGAGGCACGAGAAGATGATATATATTTGCGGCGTGTTGCGGATGCTTTATCTAAAGAAGGTATCGAAGTCTATTGTGAACTTGGATTTGGCAACGTGCCGAAGGCAATTGTTCGCCTTGCACAGCAGCACCAGATAGAACTACTAGTCATGGGTGGTCATGGACATCGTGGACTTCTGGGAATGCTCATGGGGAAGACGATTTCGCCCGTACGCTACGAGCTGAATATCCCTGTACTCATTGTGCGGTAGACCTAGTGATCCAAGATGCGCAGACGGTAAAGCAGTACAGAATGTTATGGGTGTGCTAGAACGCTGTTGTTCTGCCTCCGTCGACAGGAATGCTTGTTCCGTTGATGTACGAAGCAAGTGGTGATGCCAAAAATACCGCAAGATTTGCAACTTCTTCGGGTGTACCGAATCGTCCTGCAGGGATGCTTTCTTTCATACGTCGAGCAGCTTCCTCTGCTGACAAGGACTGAGCCTGTGCCATGCTGTGAATTACAGCATCGAGGCGTGCTGTGGTGATATATCCAGGTAAAATATTGTTCACTGTAATGCCGAATTCTGCAAGTTCGAATGAAAGAGTTTTTGCCCAGCTTGCTACAGCACCACGTGTAGTATTTGAAACACCTAGATTGGGAATGGGCTGCTTTACAGAGGTGGAAATAATATTGATGATGCGGCCATACTGCGCTTCTTTCATACCAGGAAGAAGAAGCTGAACAAGATGATGATTGCACAATAAATGCTGAGAGAGCGCAGCAAGAAATGCAGAAGAATCTGCTTGACTAATTGCACCTGGAGGAGGTCCGCCGGTATTGTTGATAAGAATGTGAAATGGTGAGTGATGCTCAAGGTATCGAGCTACAGCCATTCTAAGAGCAGCGGCATCAGAAAAGTCTGCAACGATATAGTCATGCTGTTGCGTCCGGTCAAAAATAGGAAGGCTAACGGCGACTTCTTGAAGTGCATGCTCGTTGCGAGCAGCAAGCGTAACGGAGCTCCCAGCTTCGGCTAAGCGTAGAGCAATGGCTTTACCAATTCCCTGTGTACTACCGCACACCAGGGCTCTTTTTCCTGTGCAGTCGAGAGCAATCATAGTACAAAAGTTCAAGAAGAAGTGTTCTAATCACGAATTTGTGCTATCAAGGCAAGTAAAACGGAACGTTCCTTTTTACTTGTATGAGTGTGATGACAGTGCTTCGTATAATGCTTGTATGAGCGCTTGAATATCTTCCGGTGTATTATACACGTGGGGGGATATGCGCAAAGAATCACCTCGCAATGAGATATAAACGTTATGCCGGGCAAGAGATGATTGAACAGTAGCAATATCTATATGCTCAGGTAAGCGAATACCAAATAGATGATGTGCCCGCCAGCTGTGATGTTCTATCCATAGCTTGTACTCTGTACAAAAGTCCACAAGAGGTTCAGTGAGCACTGAGCAGTACTCTTGAACAGACGTAGGCGTCCATTCAAGAACTTGCTCAAGAGCAGCAATAAGCATAGGAATGAGAACAAAGTTACTCTGTTCTCCCATGTTCAACCTATTCATACCTGGCTGATACTCTTCCTCATAAGCAGTAAGATTGCGAAAATCTTCACTTCCCAGACGACCTACCCATGTTTCTTCAAGGGGAGTTGCGTGTGCAAGTCGCTCTCCCCAATATGCACAGCCTATGGAATACGCACCCATCATACACTTGTACGACGCTGCAATGAGAGCGTCGGGCTGAACCTGTTGAACATCAAATGGCATTGCTCCAAGTGCTTGAGTGCCATCCACAACAAACAGTGCTCCGGCGCTTCGTGCTGCACTACCAATGCGCACAAGGTCGAAGAGCGTGCCATCTGCCCAATGCAACGGACACACAACAACAAGAGCCGTGCTAGTGTCTATTGCGTTGAGTATTCTTGTGTTCCATAGCTCAGCGCGTGTATGTGCGCTGGAATAACAATCCTGTATGGATGGCGGAGTAATAAGACGCAGTTCCATGCCTTGTGCACAATGATGACGCCATGCGTAAATGTTGCTTGGAAATTCTTCCGCAACGGCAACAATATTCTGACCTTTGTGCACCGGAAGATTCTTTGCAACAATAGCCATGCCGTAAGAGACAGACGGAAGCAGTGTAACAGTATCAGCACTTGATGCGTGGATAAGCTTAGCAAAGAGTGCTCGTGCTGTAGCAGGGAGTCCAAAAAAATCTTCTTGTTTAATGCAATGGGGTAGGCGTTTCTTCGAAATTCCATGATATCCAGCCTCTTCAACACGTTTCAAAAGAGGAGACATAAATGCACAGTTGAGATAGTGAACACTGTCGGGTAAGCTAAATAAGTGCCGCTGGCATGATAACATACTTGTAACCAAGTATAGATGTGTGAAGGATATCTACAGTACAATACAGTACAAGCACAGCGAAGATAGGAGGAAAAACTAGTTCAAACAAAATTTTCTATGATGGCGAAGCTAAGATATGCCAATGCTTCGCAAGATTTTTTGTAATTTGCGCACTACATAAAATTGTTTCATAAAGTGTTTTGTGCATGAAAATTATCACCTTTGCAAATCACAAAGGAGGAGTTGGCAAGACAACGACTGTCGCAAATGTTGGATATGCTCTTGCTCATCATTATAATAAGCGCACCCTGCTCGTTGACACCGATCCACAGACGAATCTTACTGCGCATTTTGGTGTATATGAACGACCAGAAAATACGATATACGAAGTGCTTCGGGCTACGGCATCAATAGCTGAGGCCACGACACAGCTTTCCCCAATGCTGCATTTGGTGCCGTCGTCGCTCGATGTAACAAATAGTGAAGCAGAGTTGCAAAGCGTCACAGGAAGAGAATTTCTCCTGAGAGAGGCGCTCGAGCATGTATCAGGGTATGATGCTATTCTTATAGATACACCACCAAGCCTAGGCTTATTAACAGTTAATGCATTTACTGCTTCGACCGATGTGTGTATTGTTGTGCAAACGGAGTTTTTTGCATTACAAGGTCTCGCAAAGCTGTATGAAATCATTGGTATTGTGCAAAAACGCACAAATCCAAAGCTTGCCGTTTCTGGAGTGATTGCTACAATGTTCGACCGTAGGAAGGGTATGCACTGCGAAGCGCTGCAAGCACTCGAAACTCAGTTCCCTCATGAGTTATTTCCGACGCATATTTCCGAAGTTATTGCTCTCGCCGAAGCTGCTTCTGCAGGAAGAAGCATTTTTGAGTATAAGCCTACAAGCAAAGCAGCTGAACAATATAGCGAGATTGCACAAACAATTGTCCAACGGATACTCTAGCGTAATTCTTTCCGAGAGATTGCTCTTCAATACTTATGAATCCCAAGAAGCCTAAGCTGCACAATAACCCTCTTGCGTGGGTGCAAGCAAAACGAGCTGACCTTCAAGGTGTGCGGCTGTCGGACGTGCAGTATATTGCTCCTCAGCAGCTGAAGATAAATCCTCTGAATAGGCATTTTTTCAGAGAGGAAAGCGAAGATTATTTTAGTAAGCTGCGGGACGATATACGAGAGCGTGGGATTATTGTTCCATTGCTGGCAAAGAAAGATGATGTGTTGCTTGCTGGGCACAACCGCTTGCAGGTTGCATTGGAGCTAGGATTGCAGTCTGTGCCTGTGCAGTATGTCCTCGATACGCTCACAGAAGCAGCAGAACGCGAATTTATCATCAAGGATAATCTATACCGCCGACAATTTTCTACAGCAGAGTGGATCAGTTTGTACAAGAAACTCTACCCAGATTTCGACGTCTTGATTCGCCAAGAAACGCGTGGTGGAGGATTGAAATGGTCGAAAAAATCAGCGCACGATACAAGCAGTTTAAGTAAAACGGAATCTTCCGTTTTACTTTCTGAAAGCACTTCTGTGCAACGCCTTACTGCTCAAAAAATCGCTCAGGACACAGGACAAAACGTCTCGGCAGTGCAAAAGCAGTTGGCAAAATATCGCAAAGAACTACAGCAAAAGCTGCAGCAGGAAGAGGGATTTGGGAACAAAACAGCACTAAAAAATGTTTCCTCAAAAAACGCTATACAAATAGCGAAAAAGAAAGACACTGCTGTGATAGAAAAAGCAAACCGATATATTAGTGAGCTTCAAACGATGCTCAAGCATCAAAACCCTCAAACATTGCGCCCTATTCTGAGGAAAGTTGAAGGACTAAAGACGATGATTGAACGGCTTCTGACACAACAAGCCTAAGATGCCAGCCCTACTAGAGGCATTCTCTGTGCAATCTCCTGCTGTACTACTATCTCAACACGCATGCTTCGCATCACTGTCATCGTTGGTACTCTGCTAACCACATGTATTGTGGCTGTGCTTATGAGTATTGAACGCCAGAGCGCACCGCACATTCAAGGGTACATTAGCGTAAACAAAGTACTAGCAAACGATGCGCATGCCACAGAGGGCTTTGCTCGTGCTACACAAGTGCGAGAATTTGTGTTCCCTGATGATCACGCTAGCCATGAAGAGTTTAAGACAGAGTGGTGGTATTTTACTGGCAATCTTGTAACGCAGAGCGGTCGGCGCTTTGGCTACCAACTAACGTTCTTTCGGAGTGCTCTAAAACCTCGCAATATATATGATACTGTTCATGCTCGCTATTACGAGAGCTGGACATCAAGTCAGATATATATGGCACATTGCACAGTAACTGATGTGCAAAACAATGCATTCTACTGTGCCGAGCGCTTTTCACGAAGTCAGAAGGGGCTTGCTGGATGCTTGGTAGTAGAGCGTGCAGGAAAGACTAAGTTTCGAGTATGGGTAGAAAACTGGTACGGCGAAACAGACTCCTCAGCTCGTCGCGGAAGCATTTTCCCTCTTCGGTTAGAAGCAAGTATTGGTGATAGTGTTCGGCTTAGCTTTACTCTCGATAGTGTGAAGCCGACAGTATTACAAGGAAACTCTGGGCTTAGCCAAAAAAGTGCAACACCAGGCAACGCTTCGTACTACTATTCTCAATCACGCATGGTAACCCATGGCATTCTAACTATACGCAATGAGAGCTGCGAAGTGCATGGTCTTAGTTGGATGGATAGAGAATGGAGCACGAGCGCTTTAGAGCGCCACCAAGTAGGGTGGGATTGGTTTGCCTTGCATCTGGATGATGGACGAGACATTATGTTCTACCAACTGCGTGCGCGCTACCCTGATGGTACTATCCAGCCAGATACTATGAGCAGTGGGGTCATAGTATATCCTGATGGAACACAAAAGCAGATTAGGTACGCAGATGCCCAACTAATACCTCATGGTAAATGGCGTAGCCCCGTAACAGGAGCACTGTATCCAAAGGAATGGAAGCTTGTACTATTGCAGAGTGATATACAGATAACAACAACTCCTCTTGTTGCTAACCAAGAACTTGATGCTACTGTTCGATACTGGGAAGGTGCTGTGCGAGTGCATGGCTGGGAACATGGGCGTGTACTGAGCGGATATGGATATGTAGAAATGACAGGGTACGCAGATACGCAGGGGCAGAATATGCATTAACAAACCTTGTAATACAGCGTGAAGTATTACTTAGTTGCCAACGTATGATTATGTATGATTATGTTTTCTAGAGTTTCACTAGCAGTTCTCTTACTGACGTTTACCGTGATTCTTGCTGGAGGTATCGTCCGTACGACTGGTTCTGGTATGGGCTGTCCAGACTGGCCTACATGCTTTGGGCAGTATATTCCACCAACAGATGTACGCCAGCTTCCTCCAAACTATAAGGCTATTTTTCAGGTGCAGGGCAAAGAAATAGCAGACTTTGATGCTTTCAAGACATGGGTCGAATACATTAATCGTCTTCTTGGAGCACTTTTGGGTCTTGTCATTCTTGTCATGCTGGTATATTCGCTGCGCTTTAGGAAGCAAGACGTCTGGCTGCCGTTGCTATCACTAGCGATATGTATCGTTACAGGATTTGTCGGCTGGCTAGGATCAGTTGTTGTGGCAAGCGATCTAGAACCTGCAAAAGTTACAATACATATGCTCAGTTCGGCTGTTATTGTAGCGCTTGCTGTTAGTATTCGTCATCGTGCACTGAAGATGCCCATGCCCAATCACACAGTGGGCGAGTGTGCAGAGAAAAGAGATAAGTACATGCGGCGTCTTCGTATTGTTATTGTAGTCTGCGTTATATTGACAGTAACGCAAATACTGTTAGGTACACAAGTGCGAGAACAGGTAGACCTTATAGATAAAAGGCTTGAGGGGCGTTGGCGCGAGCAGTGGATTGATGGCGTAGGAGCAATATTTCTAGTACACCGCTCTATGTCGTGGATTATTCTTGCAGCAAATGGCACTGCTATTTGGCTTATGCTGCGATTGCATGCTTTACGCCAAGAGCGGGAAGCCTCGACATATCACGTGTACGGGATAGCAATAGGAATGATAATATTTGCGGAAATTATAGCTGGCGTAGTAATGAACTACTGTGCAATTCCTCGCACTGCACAGCCCATTCATCTTGTTCTTGCGATGATGTTGCTTGCTATACAGTGGAAAATGCTTCTCACGGTGAACAAAAGTGCCGCAAGGAGGGTATAAGCTACAGGACTTGCTCTCATAGACTAGTCCAGCATAGAGCGTAGCATCCATGCTGTCTTTTCATGGATTTGCATGCGCTCGTTGAGTAAATCGACTGATGGTCCGTCGTTGGCTTCCTCTGCAATTGGCAACACTTCGCGTGCAGTGCGCACAACAGTTTCATTGTCTTGTACAAGAGTTCGTATCATGTCTGTTGCTGAGGGAATGCCCTTTGCATCAGTAATCGACGATAGCGATGCGAACGATGCGAATGACCCAGGAGCAAATTCACCTAGTGCACGAATCCGTTCTGCAATTTCATCAACAGCTGCAAACAGTTCTGTGTACTGTGTTTCAAACATTGTATGCAGGGTATTGAATAACGGTCCGGTGACATTCCAGTGGAAATTATGGGTTTTAAGAAAAAGCGAGTAAGTATCAGCAAGTAAGCGTGATAGCCCATCAGCGATGCGTTTGCGCTGGTCGTTGGGAATGCCAATGTTTATGTCCATAGCTGTACGAACAATGTGGTGAAATGGGGATACGGTGAGAATAATCGGGCAATTATCTTCCTGACGATACATTTTGATTGGCTTCAAGCTGTCGAATGCGATCTTCCAGCTCCACAATCTTTCTCTGGAGAGCAGTTTGTGTACGCTCAAGGCGCTCACGCTCTGAGAGAACCATGCTATATCCTGATGTTGCTGAAACGAGTGGGGAACGAGTCGTAGACGAGCGATAGCCATACTCTGTGTCTCTTACAATCTGCTGTACAGCATCGATACTATTGGGAACACTTGGACGCCCAAGAACGCTCTTGTAGAGACGTTCTGCTCGGTATAGATACTCTAATGCCATGATACGGTCGCCTATATCGCGATATATTAAGCCCAGATACTCGTTTCCAACAGCTTCCCAGTAGCGGCTGCCACGTCCGCGTATGAGGTCTAAGCCACGCCGAACAAAATACTGCGCCATATCCATGTTCCCTACTTCCCTATACGAATTTCCTAGCTTGAGATACCGCAAGCCCAGTTCACTAGTGCTTGTTTGAGGAATCTCATACAACGCTCCTTCATCGGAGAATGGACGCAATGTAGGATAGCTGTAAGAAGGAATATCTTGAGCGTGTAGCAGCAATGCCGCCATGTTGTAGACGAAGGATAGAAGAAATGCAGTACAACCAGAAGTGAAAATCGATTGCATAGAAGATACGCAAATTGGTGTACTAATCATCGGATACTGCTTACGTAATTTACGATTTTTTCGCTACTCGATAGCTGAAAAATGAAGCCGATGTTTGCTTGCACTATCTTGCGAGGAATTGCCAAGAGTAGTAAGTTTGTGAACGTTGTCCTCCCAGTACGAGCTCTCCGTATGAAGCCCTTGTATCATAAGCTTGTTGTCAAAATTGGTACAAATGTTCTTTCCCAAGACAATGGATTATTGGATATTCATGTAATGGAGTGCATTGTTGCGGATATTGCTGCGCTGTACCAACAAGGAGTTCAGATAGTAGTTGTTTCCTCAGGGGCTGTGGGTTCGGGTCGAGCAGTGCTCCATGTGCATGAAAAGATTTCAGCAGTAACTGCCCGACAGGTTCTTGCCGCTGTTGGGCAGGTGCGGCTTATGAATACCTATGCCCAGCTGTTTGATAAACATGCTCTTCAGTGTGCACAAGTTCTCGTTACTAAAGAGGACTTCCGCGATAGGCGGCACTACCTAAATATGCAGAACTGCTTAGAAGGATTGCTAGCTCATGGTATCATACCAATTGTGAATGAGAATGATGTCGTATCTGTAACGGAATTGATGTTTACTGATAATGACGAACTGTCTGGATTGCTATCTTCGATGATTCAGGCGGAAGCGCTTGTTATCCTAACGAACGTTGATGGAATTTTCGATGGTAATCCCCGCGATCCTTCATCCAGGCTATTGTCGGTCATCGATACCAAGAAGGTTGATCTTGAGAAGATTATTTCGCCTGAAAAGTCATCGTTTGGTCGTGGTGGTATGCTGACGAAAGCAGCGATTGCCCGAAAGCTTACACTTGTTGGTATCACAGTACGCATCGCGCATGGGAAAAAACCACATATTCTCCGCGATATAGTTGCTGGAAAGCCTGTTGGTACAACGTTCTTGCCACGCAAGAATGCCTCGAGTATTAAACGCTGGGTAGCCCATGCTGAAGGATATGAGAAGGGAACAGTATATGTGAATGAAGGTGCAGTGCGTGTACTGACGGCATCAAACACAGCAGCAAGTGTTCTTCCTGTGGGAATTACACGAATTGAAGGCGAATTTGAGAAAGGTGATATCGTTCGCCTTTGTGCTGACACGGCGCATGCTGGGCATGAACACGTTCTTGGGTACGGTATGGTACAGTACAACTCTGCTCGTGCGCGGGAACTTATTGGAAAAGCTCACCAAAAGCCTCTGATTCACTACGACTATTTGTTTATTGCGGTATAGCGTGCATTGTTGGAGTATACTGCTCTGCGATTTTCGCTATACACTATCCGTTAACCTTACTGCGTATGACAAGCATTCACAATGCCCTTCGCCGAACACAGGATACCTTGCGTATTCTCAATGCTCTTTCCGATGAACAGCGTTCTGCGGTTCTCCGAGAGAGTGCTGATGCTTTGGAGCGCTCACAGGATGTTATTTTGGCAGCAAACAAGCATGACCTTAGCCGCATGAATCCTGATGATCCAAAATATGACCGTTTATTGCTAACAGAAAAGCGTATTGCCCAAATAGCACGCGATATGAGGCAAGTAGCGAGCTTGCCTTCGCCCCTAGGATATGTTCTCGAAGAAAGAACCTTAGCAAATGGGTTGTTCCTACAAAAAGTTTCTGTTCCTCTTGGAGTAATCGGTATTATTTATGAAGCTCGTCCGAATGTAACACTCGACGCGTTTGCGCTCTGCTTCAAAGCAGGAAATGCCTGTGTCCTGAAGGGAGGAAGTGATGCACAAACTTCTAATGAAGCAATTGTTCAGGTTATTCACACAGTACTGCAAGCACATGCAATACCAGAAGAAGCAGTGTATTTGATGCCGCCCGATAGGGAAGCAACTGCTGAATTGCTCTCAGCTGTCGGGCTTGTTGATGTGCTGATTCCTCGTGGGTCGCAAGGGCTGATTGATTTTGTCCGAGCACATGCCCGTGTTCCTGTCATAGAAACAGGAGCGGGTATTGTCCATACGTACTTTGATATCAGCGGCGATGTTGAAAAGGGAAAACAGATTATCTTCAATGCAAAAACTCGTCGTGTGAGTGTGTGTAATGCTCTCGACACAGTACTCATTCATCGGGCGTGCTTACCGAATCTTGCGGTTCTCGTAGAGATGCTTGCTACAAAGAATGTAGAGATTTATGCTGATGAAGAGGCACATGCCTATCTCGTTGGGAGATACCCTGAACATCTTTTATTCCGTGCAGAGCCACAGCACTATGGCACAGAATTCCTAGATTACAAAATGAGCATTAAAACCGTTGATTCACTCGACAGCGCGCTAGAACACATTCGTCATTATAGCTCTCGGCATAGCGAGGCAATTATTGCCGAAGATAAAAGCACCTGTGAGAAGTTTTTGCAGTGCGTTGATGCAGCAGTTGTGTACGCTAATGCTTCGACTGGATTTACCGATGGCGCTCAGTTTGGTATGGGTGCAGAAATTGGTATTTCTACACAAAAGCTCCATGCACGCGGACCAATGGCGCTGCACGAAATCACAAGCTACAAATGGCTTGTTCGTGGAAATGGGCAGATACGAACGAACTAGGCACATTCTCTGCATCATAGACATTGTGCATTGTACCCTTCACACCCATGAAAATTCTCCATACTGCTGATTGGCATTTAGGGCGTCGCTTATACGGGTATGAGCTTTCTGATGACCACGATGCCATGCTCGACGAGATTATTGCTATCATCAGCACGCATAGAGTTGATGCACTGATTCATGCTGGTGATGTGTTTGATTCAGCAAATCCACCGCACTATGCTCAGCGTCAGTACTACTCGTTTCTTAGTCGTGCTGTTGATGCTGGATGCCCAACAATTATCATCACAGGGGGAAATCATGATTCTCCTGCTGTACTGAATGCGCCAAGGTGTCTTCTTGAAAGGATGAACGTGTATGTGATCGGCAGTGCCCTGCCTGCTATCGAACATGAGGTTGTCGCTATTCGTTCTGCGCAGGGAAATATTGTAGGATACTGCTGTGCTGTACCATTTCTGCGTGACAGAGATTTGCGCTTTTCTTTACCCGGAGAAACAGAAGAAGAGCGCTCTCGACGTATTATCGAGGGTATTCGCCAGCATTATGAACGCTGTGCCGACGCTGCACAGCACCGCATGCATGCCGATGGGAATCAGCATGTTCCATTGTGTACTACAGGTCATCTGTTTGCGCAAGGGGGAATAGCGAGCGATAATGAAGAAAAGGAGCAGATTCATATTGGAAATCTTGGTAGAGTCGGTGCAGATACTTTTCCTAGCACTTTTTCCTACGTTGCACTTGGACATTTGCATCGAGCGCAAAAGGTTGCTGGACGCGATACTATCCGATACTCTGGTTCACCACTGCCCCTAGATTTTAGCGAGCGCAATGATACGAAGGAAGTGATAATTGCAGAATGGAATGATGGGCTATCACCCACGATTACCTCTATCCCATTGACAACGCATCGCCGTCTGCTACGCTTATCGGGAACAATCGAAGAAATTGAGCACGCACTGCGTACATATGATGCAAAAGCCTATAGGTTGCAAACGCTCGTAGAGGTGCGCTGTTCGCCAGAAAGTAGAGGCAGGAAGAGCATAATAGATATACACGAGCGCATGTGCGAAATAGCGAAAGACGTTCACCGTGGAGCAGTTAACGTTGTGCATACTGCTATAGACTGGAAAACTGACTCGTCTGTGTCTATAGATGCAATGACTACGCACGATCTTCAGGAGCTTGAGCCATTGGCCGTGTTTGAAAGACTTATGCATCGAGAGTCTCTCAGCGATGTAACAATGCAAGAAATACGAGCAGCGTTTGTAGAACTTCTTTCTGACATGCATGAACAGTACGAGGATATACAATGAAAATTTGCTCAGTACGCTTTGCTAATTTGAACTCGTTGCGAGGTGAGAAGGAGCTAGACTTCGAAGAAGCTGTTTTCGTCGATCATGGCTTGTTTCTTATCACAGGTGAGACCGGTGCAGGGAAAACAACTATCCTTGATGCGATAACGCTTGCGCTGTACGGTTGTGCTGCCCGCTATGATAAGAACCCTAGCAGCACTATGACAGAACACACAAAAGAATGCTATGCAGAAGTAGAATTTGAAGCTGGTGCAAAGCGCTATCGTTCTGGGTGGTATCAGAGTAAAAATTCAAAGGGGAAGCTTCAGGATAGGATGGAGCTTGCAGAACTTGATGCTCCTCATACAAAGGGAACTCTTCTAACGCACAAAAAACGAGAAGTTTCTGAAAAGGTCGTAGAGATATCTGGCTTAACAAGTGAGCAATTTTTGCGTTCAGTCATGCTTGCGCAGGGCAAGTTTGCAGAATTTCTCAAAAGCAGAGAAAATGACCGTGCTGAACTTCTTGAAAAGATTACTGGAACGGAAATATATGCTGAAATTTCTCGTAGAGCACACACTAAAGCAAAAGAGCATGAAGAAGAGCTAAAGCATATCAAAACACACCTAGAAGCCGTGAGAGTGCTCAGTGCTGAAGAACGTGAGGACCGATACAATGCTCTTGACAAGTGTAAGCATATCATTCAGTGCTACGAGCAGGAGCTTAGATATCTTGAACAAACCAAAGAACTAGTGCAAGAGTATAAAAAGCTCTACGAGGAGAAACACGCATCAAAACAAAGGTTAGAAAACTATCACCAAGAGTACAGGGAAGCAGAAAAACAAACAACAAGTGCTCACGAGAAGCTTTCTCTTTGCGAAAAAGAACATAGTGATGCTCTGCAGGATTATCGAACCAGACAGGAGCTGTTTGACAAAGTTCAAAAGCTTGATACTCAAATATGCGAAGCCAAAAATCAGGAAGAGGAAAAGGGGCGCTCACGCGACAAGGAACAGATCAGGAAGAATGAACTAGAGGCAGGAATTCATCAGTGCGAGCGTGAGCTTGAGGAGAAACGCAAGACTCTTGAAGAGTGCGAAGCGTGGCTTCGCCAGCACCAAGCAGAGCAAGATTTAAATGCAATCCTCCCCGGTCTAAAAGTGCTGTGCAGTATGTGGGAAAAAGCTCAGGAAGATTTTGAAGCAGCAGATGTAGAGCTCCGAAGGTATCAGAGTGAGATACAACAGTTAGAAGAACAGCAGCAAAGTTGTGCGAGTGAGTATGAACAACTGCACAAGTGCTACGAAAAAAGATTGGGCGAACTCAAAGAACAGAAGAAATCAATCCTATCCGATATGTCTTTGCGAGATTTGCAAGAAATGAAGCAGCGTCTTGAGACACAGCGAAAGTATGACAATACGTTGAAATCTATAGATGAATGTATCTCACGTAAATGCAAAGATGAGGAGTGTCTTCTTAACATTGAACAAAACATAAAAACGCTTCGCGAAAAGCAAGACGAATGTGAACGTCAGAAGGTACTGCTTGAGAAAAGCGAAGAGGATATGCAACGCACTCTGGAACAAGCGCTCCTTCGTGCAAAATATGAAGAGGATAGGGCGCAACTTGTCCCAGGTGAGCCTTGTCCGTTGTGTGGCTCAACGCATCATCCATTCGCTGAGAATTACTCGAAAGCTAGGGAGTTTTGGATAGATACGTATAGGGACGAACAAGAACAATGCAAAAGTCAATTACAACGCGTCACAGCGCAGTACTACGATATACGCGACATAATAAGATCGGAGGAATGCGAGAGGCAAAGACTGCAGGGAAGTATTCAAGATATGCAACAACAGCTACGAAAACTGTATCACGAGTATTGTGATATAGCTAAGCATTATGATACACACCTCTACAGCATGGAGGAACTACTCGAACACTCTCCTAGTATACTACAAGAACTTCAAGAAAGAAATAAACGTGAGTGCCAGAAGCTTGAAGAAATACAAACGTCTATAGAGCAGCTTGAGAGCTGGATTGAGGAATGTCGAGCAACTCTCGATGAGATAAATCCCACTATCTTGGAAGTACAAAGTAAGCAGGTGCGTCTCAATCAGAAAGTAGAAAGCTTACGTGAGATCTTGTCGAGTGCAGAGCGCAAGCGTGCAAAACGTCAAGACGAACTCAACAACGTCCGCGTGTCCTATATGAAGCAACTCGAACAATTAGGTGAGAGTGTAGATATCAACGATATTGATGCTGCTAGACAACATCTTCGGACTCTTGAGCAAAGAAATCAGGAATATCAAGATACGCAGCGGCGTCGAGACGAATGTTGCGACGCTGTAGATCGCTACAGTGCTGATATCGAGCGTGATCGAGAATTTTTAGAGGTACAGATACAAAGAGTAACAGAAATGGAGATGCAGCTACAAGAAATACAGAACAAAGTGCAGTGCTTACAGCGACAACGAGAAGAATTGTTTGATACGTATAACGTGGACGACGAGCGTCAACGTTTGGAAAAGCTAATTACAGATAAAGAGAAGAAAATGCGGGATGCTCGTGAGCAGAGTGATCAAGCACGTCAGAAAATAGACCAACTGGAAGGACGAATACGTGAGACAGAAACGGCTATCAATTGTCTAGAAGAGAAGATAGCAGATACTAGTGCGAAACTTCGGGAACACTATGATAAAGGTGCAGGCTTACATGCAAAATATGGAATTAACGATGTCTTCGGTGAGAGCAATATTATTCATGGCGCAGAGGAACAAACTATAGAGCGTGCTATAGAGAATATCAAGGAAGCTATTGGCGAACAGAAGAAGCAGGAGGGCATGTACCAACAGCAACTGGAAGACGATGACAGACAACGTGCGAGGCATGAGGAGCTATCAACACAGTATGAGCAACACAGGACCATAACACAGCGCTGGAAGAGCCTCGACGAGCTTATTGGATCAGCAGATGGTGGAAAATTTAGAAAATTTGCCCAGAGCGTAACATTGCTGCATCTTATTCAGCTTGCGAATGTGCACCTTGCTCAGTTACATGAGCGCTACGAACTGAGAAAGTCCTCAGAAAAAGACATGAGCTTGTCCATTTTTGATAAAGAGCAAGACAGCGAACGACCTATTGAAAGCTTGTCTGGAGGAGAAATGTTTCTTGTGAGCTTAGCACTTGCACTTGGTCTTGCTGACCTAGCAAGTCGTAATACCCGCATAGATTCACTTTTTATCGATGAAGGGTTTGGAACGCTTGATGCTTCAACGCTGGAGGAAGTTGTGAGGGTGTTAGAAAGAATACGCATTCGTGGGAAAATGATTGGTATTATTTCCCATGTAGAGCTATTGAAGGAGCGCATTAGACTGCAAGTACATGTTCGCAAGCTTGGCGGCGGTGTAAGTGAGTTATCTATAGAAGAGCATTCAATTGATGGCTGTCGTGTACTACACCGCAGCTAGTATGGATGTACAACGATTCTTGGAAACGTATGGATATTCATCATCATCTTTCGTCTGGCGGGGGGGCGTGGTCTATCCTCGATGCACAGCAAGGAAAAGTAGTGGCAGAACTGCGGTATAGCATTTCCGACGCCATTCTTGTTATTGAGTCTGTTTGGGTCGACGTTTCCTTGCGCGGCAAGGGAGTGGGAAAGAAACTTGTGGAAACAGCTATTGAGTATGCGCGGGAGCACAATATAAAAGTGCATCCCGTGTGCTCATTTGCTTCAGCACTCTTCGATGCACATGCAGTAGAGTGGAGCGATGTTCGAAGCTGAGCAGCACGTACATTTGCTTGAATATCTACCATTCTACAGAAAGATTTGCAAAGAGTTGTCTTCCGACAATACTAGGTAACGAGCGCAAGTTGATAGCATCGAGAATGTTATTAGCGCCCAACGTAATTCGAAGCAAAGAAATGCCAAGTGGGCGAGTAATATTGTCGAAGCGCAGTGTTTTGCTTGCAGCAAGGTTGATGTTCCAATAATCAGGAATAGATTCTACAGTGCTATCCCAAACCCTGCGTGGCGGATTGCCAATGACATAGCCGTTGCGGTCAAGCCCTTCATCCCCCATAACGCCAACATACTGTGCGCGAATATTTGCAGATATTCCAAGCACTTCATTATCATACTGGATACGTATAGCTGCTGAATGTGGTGGGCGAAACCACAATCCTCGATAATTTGAGAAGCTGAGAGGCAAAAATTCTCCCGTGCTAGGATTGATGCTTCCAGCAGTGCCTTGCCGAATAGCCTCGAGAACTTCTATATCTTTGGCTTCGAGATACTGATATCCTAACGAAGTTGTAAGCGATTCGATAGCGCTCAACTGCACGACGTTGCGCAGAGTGGCTTCGACTCCTTGCGTAAAAGCACGTGCAACATTGCGATACGAGTAGATATCGCGGTTGTCGCTTCGACCAATGCGATAGAACTCAATGAGATTATAGAGACTATTATGAAACAAGCGTACATCCAGATTCCATGAACCAAGTGATTGGTCGAAATGCTCAAGGCTGGAAATATTCCATACTGCTCCAATGTCGAACGCATGAGAGCGTTCAGGCTCTAGTGTTTGCCCTAATCGGTATGCTCCGATAAGGTCGTAGCCTGCCCCAGCAAGCCGATTAGAAAATTCTACGAAGAGTTGTCGGAAATCAGGGGCTTTGAAGCCTGTGCCTGCAGAAGCGCGAACTTGCAGGGCGTCAGATGGTTTATAGAGCAGCGAAAGGCGAGGGTTAAAGCTATGTCCAAAAGCGCTTGTCGCGTCGTATCGGGCGCTGACTGTGTAGGAAAGCCAGTCTAGAGGATTTCCCTCCCACTGAGTAAAGCATACCCCTGTAAGGTAGTACGGTTGGCTAGGATAGCGAGAGCCATAAGCATCGTCGTACTGAAATTCTGCACCAAGCGTGAATCTGTTACGCTCGTTCCATATCACGTCGTACTGTGCAAGAGTGCGAGAAATTCTCCGCACAAGATTGTCGGTTCTTCCAGATCTTCCTTGATATACGTCGAAGTTGTAGGTTTCATCATACAATGATACATATGTTTGTGCGCTGAGCCGAGATTGCCCGAAAGTCCAGTCTAAGCCAAAGGTTGCTGATACATCATTCTGTACCACGGCACCAGCATTAGAAGCGACCTGACCAAAGAACGATTCAATAAATACACCGTTGCTCGACGTTCCAAAATATCGAAGATTAGCCGACAGCACAAGTTGTGGTGCAATATACCACTTGAGCCGAGCTTGCGCAGTGCGGTCGTGAAACCCCGAAAATGGTACAGTAAGGGTGTCCGTTCCAAGTTCGTGTGCGACGAGTTGTGTGCGCTGAAAAGGCTGGGCATATTTGAGGTTGCCAAACAAAGCAAAGTCGATAGTCTGAGTGCCATAGGTGAGTTCTGTCTGCACTTCTAGTGCACCACGTTCGATAGCTTGTGTATAAGCACGGATGCTAAGCCCATGTGTTGGCTTGCGTGTGATAATATTAATAACACCGGCGAGAGCTTCGCTCCCGTACAAACTCGACATCGGACCTTTGACAATTTCAACACGTTCTATGTTCCCAACAGAAATGCGTGTTATGTCGATAACACCAGCAATGCGACCTATCATCGGCTGACCATCAATGAGAATAAGTGTATAGTCAGGATTTAAGCCCATCATTTGGATACCGCTGCGAACGTTGCTTGTAATGATGATTCCTGTCTGCTCTTGTAGCATATGTCCAACGTTGACCATACCTGTTGTTTTGGTAACAGTGTGGTCAAGAACTTCAACTCGTGTAGGCGAATTTTTCAAGAGAACTTCGTTGCGCGCCCCAGTAACAACGATGCGCTCAGCATGATAGGTCTTATGGCGTGTTAGTGTACGGTTATTCAAACGATGCGGGGTGCTATCAGCGGAATCCTGATAAGTGTTGTGGGGAGAGCAAACAGTGGTGCACGGTGAGGTAAGAGTAGAAAGTAAGAATCCTATAAAAAGATGAGCTAAGCATGATAGGCGCGCTACGTGCTCAAGGTGATGTAAAAACACATCTAGATAGTGCAAATGTGCAATAGTCATGGTCGAGAAAAAAGAGAACTAATTGTTTTCTGTTGTTACAATATGTGGAAATACATTGATTGTATGTACGCGAATCTACAAAAAAACGGCAGAGGAAACAATATTATTTTCAGATTATGAGGTCTGAAAAGTGATAGTGGTGGCGCCCAGTCTTCGAAACTTTGTTATTAGATATTTTTTGCATACTTTAAAGTAACGCGTATAGTCTGTAAGTAGTGCATTGTAGGTAGTTTGTGCAAAGCGTGTACGCATGTGCGATGAGTACGTCCTGTAGACCCGCACGGTGCTTCTTCTAGTCTCTACTTCTAGAAAAAAAGAAGTAAGCAACGACATCAGCGTCCCCGTATATTGTGATATTTAGAACATCAAGTGTAAGTTGTATGAGTCAAGGCGTACTTCGTCGTACAAATCTTATGGTTACTGTGGCAGTGGTATTGTTTGGTGCAGTGCTCAGCACTTGTACAACACAGCCAGAATTGCCATTTGAAGAAAAGCTCGTGATTCGTGGACTGCTCGAAGCTGGGCAGCCCCTGTCGGATATTCAAATTTCTAAGACTATTCCTCCTCTAGAAGAGTTCAGCTATGAGAAAGTGTTTGTTGGTGATGCACGAGCACAGATTACTGTTGTCGACAGCATCTCGTATGCTCTACAGCTTCAGCCTTCGAGCTCGACAGTGGCTACTGTTCCACAGCGTAGCTTGTATTATGTTCCACATGTGCGTGTAGAAGCAGGAAAAACGTATAAAATTAATGTACAGTGGAAGAATCTTATAGCATTTGCTGAGACACGCGTTCCTTTGCCTCCTCTTGTCGACTCTGCACACGTTCGCATATCAATTGTTCCTCAGCGTACAACGCTTGGTACAATCGTCATAGACACAGTCTTTGAGTCTGTTGCGTGGATTCGCGCTCGAGCACATGAAGTGTATCGCGTTGGGACAACACTCCATGATGCTGCAAGCGGAAGGTTGCTCTCTGCCCGTGGATTTGGCGAAGCGGTGCTCGCTCGCAGTGCTGAGAGCATTGTTGTGACCTCGAATACGTGGCGTTCTCCTTCCGTTGCATTCTCAGTGCTAGCAAACCGTATACAAAGCCGTGTCAATATTCAGGTATATGACGGAGCGTTCTACCGCTACTATCAAACCCGCAATCGCAGCGGACAAATAGGGATATTTAGTCCTGGCGGTCCTAACATTGAGTGGAATGTTCAGGGAAACGGTATAGGGGAGTTTGCGGGAGTTGCTACACTACAACGGGCTGCTATTCCACGATTACGATAATTTTAAGTATATGCGCAAAATAGTGCCGGTGCACAGAATACTTGTGCTGCAAAGAAAAAGTTTGTAACTTACAATGTTTTAACTCCATATTGTCGTAGATAATAAAGCCTGTGTGCGTAGAAGCATACGCATTACTACGCCTCGCTAGTGTGCTGTAGAGCCCCAAAGCGTAAGTAAGCAGTTGAAGGGAAATTACGGTAGTCTCGATAATCAACATAGTCAACGCTCGATATAGCTACAGTATGAGCATAGTGTACAGGGTGGAAAATATGCTAAGAAATCAGACCATTTCGTAATCGTGTCACGCGGAGCACTGTGGGTTGCTTGTCTTTATAACACTTTTGCATGAATGTAATTGAGAGTGATGCCCTTCCTTCCTCAGGAAAGAGCAGAGCTGCATTTCAATTTTACAAACCACAATTTTGGAGTTCTTGTATGAACACTGTTGATACACCATTTAATCGTTTGGCATCGTGGGTACATGCGTGCTCTGGCTATATACGATGCAGCGTCGTGCTTGCCATACTGAGCATAAGTCTCATTGGAACACACGCGCTTGCGCAGGTTTCGGGTACAATTAAAGATGATACAGGACTACCGTTACGCGGTGTAACAGTCAAGGTCAAGGGTACAACGAAAGGTGCTGTCTCTGATAAGGATGGTAGATACTCTATTGCAACAACGAGCACAGACAAAACGCTAGTTTTTACGCTAATTGGCTATGCGAAGAAAGAAGTTGATATCAATGGTCGTTCGACAATTGATGTTGTTATGAGCCTTGATGTTCAACGCCTAGAAGACGTCGTTGTTGTGGGGTATGGTTCAGCAATTAAGAAAGATATCACAGGGAGTGTGATCAAAGTCAAAGCATCGGAAATTGCTGATGTTCCTGTTCCTTCATTCGATGTTGCTATTCAGGGAAAGGCTGCTGGGGTGAATGTTGTTCAGGGTTCGGGTAAACTTGGGCAAGGCATTCGTGTTCAAGTTCGAGGTGCTGCTTCGATTTCTGCAAGCCAAGAGCCGCTGTATGTCCTTGATGGAGTGCCTCTTACTACATCACTGGGTGGTTTCGCTGGTGCATTTACGAATGCACGCTCGGTAAACCCGCTTGCAGACATCAATCCTCAGGATATTGAATCTATCGATGTTCTCAAGGATGCTGCCTCTGCCGCAATTTATGGCTCGCGTGGAGCAAATGGTGTAGTCCTCATCACAACGAAAAAGGGCAAAGCTGGCAAAACAAACATCAACTTCTCCGTGCAACGTGGATTCAGCGCACCATCACGGTTCTTACAGTTTGCCAATACCCGTCAGGCGCTGGAGTACTTCCGCCGTGCTGCTGGGGCAACAGACAGAATTGAGGGAATTGATCCTAAATCTCCTGATTCGTACACAACTGCACTATTGGAATATTTCGAAGAGCAAAGTCTTGGTTTATTCAAAGCCTCTGATCCAGATAACTTGAACGGTGTGCCCGATACCGACTGGGGTCGTGCTGTACTGCGTAGCGATGCGCCTTCGACACAGATCGACCTGAGTATTAGCGGTGGTAGTGACAAGACCCTATTTCACCTGTCCGGACAATACATGGATCAGGAAGGAATTGTTATAGGAAATAGTCTCAATCGCTTGTCTGGACGCTTGAATGTTGAACACAAAGTTTCCGATATTTTCAAAGCAGGATTTAACCTAAGCATAGCACGGACAAATAATAATCGCTTACCGGGTGATAATGCTTTTTCAAGCCCACTACAGGCTGTCGCATTACCGCCTCTTGTTCCATTTCTCGATCCCACTACAAATCTGCCTGTTGGTACGCCGCCCGGTAATCCCAATGTACCTGTATACTACAATCCAATTATTGGTGTGAATCATTCATACCGTCGCTACGTTGTGCTGCGCAATTTAGGTAACATTTTTGGCGAATTGACCATTACAGAAGGTTTATCGCTGCGCGGTCAATTTGGCTTCGATGTTGCGAGTCAGTCAGAAGAACAGTGGTTTGGCTCAAAAACTGTGCGCAATAGTGGTTTCCCACTGGGAGGTGTGTATAATTACAACGAGGCAGTTGAGAACTTTACAAGCTCACTTTTCCTTAATTACAACGGTCGCTTTGCTGAGGTTGTTGAGCTTGGTGCAACAGCGGGATTGGAGTATCAGCAGTCGCAGACAAAAACTCAGTCATTGGCTGCTCAGGACTTGCCATCCGATGGCTTCCGCCTAGCATCGGCAGCCGCAAAGCCTATCTCTGTGGATGCGCGTGAAACGGCATTTTCGTTCGTAGGCTACTTTGCCCGTGCAAATGTTAAAATTGCAGAGAAATACCTTCTCACGCTGAATGCTCGTGTCGATGGATCATCGCGATTTGGTGCAAATAATCGCTATGGCTTCTTTCCTGCTGCATCGGCTGGCTGGGTAATTTCAGAGGAAGACTTTCTCAAAGACAATGAAGTTCTCAGTTTCTTAAAACTTCGTGCAAGTTACGGTTTAACAGGGAATGCCGAAATTGGCAACTTCGGTTCGCGTGCACTTGTTGCGGGTGATGCTATTTATGGTAGCTTGAGCGGTCTTTTGCCGGGAACACGTCCTTTGCAAATTCCAAATCCGAATTTGACATGGGAAAACACAGCACAAGCAGAAATCGGTATAGATTACGGCTTGCTCAGCAATCGTATTTCTGGTGAAATTAACGTGTATAATAAGCTTTCTACAGGATTGCTGCTGACGGTACAAGTGCCGGGAACGACAGGCTTCCGTACACAAGTGCGGAACTTGGGAACGTTGCTTAATCGTGGTATTGAGTTTGTCTTCAATAGCGATAACATCAATGCGGACAACTTTTCATGGAAAACCACAATTAACTTTGCCTCTAACCAAAACCAGGTTGTTGATTTGCAGGGTCAAGTTCTGACAGGTGGTATTGCAAACCTTCCAAGCCGCGCTGAGGCAGGGCATCCGCTTGGTGTGTTCTACACACGCGAATATGCTGGTGTGAATCCCGAAACGGGCGATGCTGAGTGGTTTGTCAATACGAAAAAGCCCGATGGAACGCTGGATAAAACTAGAACAAATGTGTATGGGAATGCACAGAGCATTCACGCTGGAAGCCCTGTGCCTGCATGGACAGCAGGTGTGATCAATACGTTCAATATCTATGGTTTTGATTTAAGCTTCCAGTTCAATGCTGTCATGGGTAACCGCATCAACTTCTATGGTGTAGGGCAATACTCCTTTGCAGGTGCGCGGTTTGAGGATAATGTAACAGTTGACCAGCTCAACACATGGAGTCCAACAAACAAAACTGCCAAACTTCCTGAAACACGATATCTTATCGAAAATGGCTCACAAGCCTCATCGCGTTTCCTTCTCGATGGTTCGTTTGTTCGTCTGCGTATAGCAACGCTCGGCTACAACTTTAGTCGCCAAATGTTTGCTGATGCAGGAATACCACTCAATAGCCTACGCTTGTACGTAACAGGTTTTAACCTGCTCACCTTTACCAATTATGCCGGTTGGGACCCTGAAGTTAATACCGATGACTTTACAGGAAATATCGGTCAAGGTATAGACTTCTACACAGCGCCTCAGCCTCGCACTATTATGTTTGGACTGAGCGTCGGATTCTAACAACGATTTCTTGAACCCTGTTTTCTCATGACTATGAATACACTTCTTCGTACATCACTCCTCAGCGTAGGAGTTACATTCGCGCTAGTGCTCAGCGCATGCGATCCCCTACTGAACGTGAAGCCTGTAACACAGATTGATGCCGCAACTGACCTTAAAGACGCTCTAGCAGTGCGTGTTGCCCTTAATGGCGCATATGACGGCTTGAGCAATCGCTATATTTGGGGGGGCGAGGTATGGTGCTATGCTGACCTTATGGGAGAAGAAAACGATATTCGTTTTCGCGGAACATTTCAATATATGGGCGATATTTGGCGTCGTACACTCAACACACTCAATAGCGGTGCAGCGGAAGTATGGCTTGTAGGGTATAGCACTATTAATCGCGTCAATCGTATCCTTGCAGTGATCGATACGCTACCTGCTGCCGAGCGGAACTCAGTACGAGGGCAAGCGCTCTTTATTCGTGCTGTTTGCTATTTCGAAATGATTCGTCTGTACGGCAAAACATGGGGCGATGGCGACAACGCTTCGAATCCCGGTGTACCACTTGTTCTGACCCCATCGCAAATTTTCCAGACAGGGGTATTGTCTGAGGGTGAAAAACCCAGTCGTGCAAGTGTTGCTGCAGTCTATGAGCAAATTATTAAAGATTTGACAGATGCTGAATCGCTACTTCCTGCAACCAGCGAGGCAACACGTGCTAACAAAGCTACTGCTGCTGCTGTCCTCTCGCGTGTATATTTGATGCAGGGACGATATGCCGAAGCGCGCGATGCAGCGAACCGCGTTATTAGCACAAATCGCTATTCTCTTGCACCAACCTTTACAGAAGCTTTTCGTGAATCCCTTCCTGGATTTGCTGCAGAAACAATCTTTCGAGTACCAGTGTCGGAGCAAGACGGTGTGAATCAGCTCAATGTGTTCTATTCTGCTACGCCAGGCGGACGCCGCGATATGGAGATTCTTGCTGGACACCTAACAAAGTATGAGATGAACGATGCACGCCGTGCGTTCTTCTTTACTGTTGGTCGCCGCTTAACGAGCAAGTGGGTTGATCAGTTTGGTGATATCCCAGCAATTCGCTTTGCGGAAATGCTCTTGACACGTGCTGAATGCAATGCCCGCTTGGGAACAACAGTTGGTGCTCCTCCAGCTGACGATATTAATAGAATACGTCGCCGTGTTGGTTTGGCAGATTTAGCTCCAAGTGCTGTAACGATTGACGCTATTCTGCGGGAACGCCGAAATGAGCTAGCATTTGAGGGGCACTGGCTACATGATAAGAAGCGTACACGCAGCAGCATTGTCTCGGGTGGTACAACATATCCTTTCAACTCTGACAGACTGGTATTTCCTGTTCCGAATAGGGAGATTATTGCTAATCCAAACTTGCGTCAAAACCCTGGCTATGTTGATTAATGCAATGCGGAAATAGAAGCGAAGGAACAAGCAAGCCCGAAGAATAGGTTCTTCGGGCTTGTTGCTTACTGTTGTGCTTGGCTTGATGAATATGGTAAATCATCCAAGTATCCAGTGTAGAAGAGTGCAGTATCATGAAACTCTCCCGTATGGTTGTGGCAGCTCAGTTCTTGGCAGGTGTATTTCGGTAGTCCTATAGCATTGATGAGCACTTGTTGTGTTGGAAAAAATTGTGTGTGGTAGTTTTCGGCGTATAAGCGAAACGGCTGCTTGGGTACAAGAATAATAAGAGCATGGCGAGTAACACGTTTCATTTCAGCGATTGCCGTTGCCAGATCTTTGACGTGTTCGAGAGTATGGCAGCATGTGAGCACATCGAAGGAGTTATCAGCAAATGGGAGATGTTCAGCAAAACCTTGCTTCCATGATATTGCCACATCTGCGCTAGCAGCATGTGCTTGCGCCTTGCGAAGCGCTTCATTGCTAACATCGAGGCACGTAACGTTGTATCCTGCTTTGCTCATGGCGATGCCAAGCGTACCATATCCGCAGCCAACTTCTATGATACTCAAGGCGTGAGGAATGTGCTGTTGCAGCGAAGAAAGTGCTTGAAGTATGAGCTGAACGTCTGTTGCGCTGGTGCAATCGTTGTGATAGTGCTTCCACACTGTATCATAGGCGTGTATCCACTGTTCATCGGTTAAGGAGTGGAAATGCTTGCGCCAATCTATATCAAACCATGAACCATAACGGCGCTGTATAGTGCGGCGAGCAAAGAACCGCTGATTTATAGCACTCAGCGTATTCTTTATGGGTTGTGGTAAGAGCTGCTTGAAGCGTAGATATAGCCGAGCAGACATGAGTTCTTAGGGTTAGGGAAACGAGATTGTTCGCACAACGGTATATCGTCCTTGATGTACACGCCAGAGGGTATAGCTGCCCCCTGTAACATCACCTTTGTCATCGAACTCTATCGGACCGCTAGCACCATTGTAGTTGATGCGTTTGCCTTTTTGAAGAGCAGTGAGAGCTTTACCAAATTCGTTGGGATTGATGATTTCGGCTTGTGGTGCTGCATTGGTTACAAGCCGAATGTTTTTTGCAATATCAGGGGCAGCAAGAGATTGTGATTTTGCTATGGCAAGCGCTACAGTATACACGGCATCATATGCTGTGGAGGCGTAGGTATCTATCGTTTCTGCATCGACCAAACCATCAAGGACATTGAAGGCATATGTACTGGAGTCCTGTTTATCGCGTAAGAACTGCTTGAGGCGAGCGATAAATTTCTCATGATTTGAGTAATTATGCGGTCGTACATACGATAGGCTTAGCATACCTTCAATAACACTTGGATTCACAGCAAACAAGAAGTCGTTACCGTAATTTGCATCACAGCCGATAAGCTGAGGTTTATAATCTTTTGTGAAGAAGCCGTATATCTGAGATTGCATGGCAATTTTAATTCCATCTTCTATGTCCGAGATAATGTACACGGCTTTAGGCTTATCTCGGTAGAGCGTTTCTAGGTGCTCTTTGAAATCATAGTCTTTGTACGAAGGAAGAGAAGGGTAGTGGACAACAGCTGTTATTGTTCCACCCTTTTTCTGAAAAGCCTCTTGAAAGTAGGTACTCAATCCTGCACCGTAATTGTTATCGACATAAATTATTGCTGCTGCCGACATACCCATGCTATCGAGAATGTCGGCAACAACACGACCTTGAAAGACATCCGAAGGAGATGTGCGCCAAACAAGGTCATTATCCTGTAAGTTACTAATTTCTGGTGAAGTTGATGATGTTGCTATCATCAGTGCATCGCGCACTATGGTAAGCTTGGCTATTTTCAGCGTGAGCTCTGAACCGTCGGGAACAATCAGACATGTGATGCCGCTGTCTAGTAAGCGTTTAACATTCGGATAGACCCTGTCGTATTGTCTATTTGGGCTAATAGCTGTAACGAGCTCAAGGCGCTTTCCTAAAACGCCACCAGCAGCATTGATTTCTTCAATGGCAAGTTGTGCTGCTCTCCACTGCGGCAAGTCGAGTGGGTCGGATTCAACTAAGTTCATACCGACCTTTATTGTCTCAAGAGTGTTATTGATGATGATAGCATTGCTAATGCTGCCTTGAGCAGGCAAAGTTTTTGATGGTAATGGCTGAGGTTTCTGTTTCTGTTGCTTTGCTTTTTTCTGCTGGCAGAGAAGGACAGAGCTACTGCTAAGGATAATAGCAAGGCACGTATGTAGTATGTAAGCAGCGAAAGTACGCATATTCAGTTAAGAAAAACAGTCCTGAAGAAAAAATATGTATGTTTCGGAAAGTTGTGTAATCTCGCGCCATTAGTAAACGCTATTGCTATCGGCAGAAGACACTTTAGTTGCTGAAGAAGTTTGGTGCGGACGGTGTATTATTTTTGCTCGCGAGCGTCGTAGTTTGTTGAAATTGATAGATTCTTCGAGTTTTACTTCGGAACGAATCCAGCCACGCTTGCGTAGAGTGTCTTCTGCATATATATAGCGTTCTTTATTTGGGAGTTCCCATCGGACTTCATGAGGTATTTGGGACATAGGTATAAGTGCTTCTTCAACATGCATGGGATGTTGAGGAAGAACAAGAAAGGTATCCTTGTTGCTTGTTAGGTCTAGCCATGGTCCACCATGCACACGGCGATAGTCAAAAACATCGAGAATAATAACAGGTGTACCAGTCATTGGGATATAGCGTTTTGTCGAGCTGTCAATTTTTGCACCTACTCCCCAGTAGAATAGCCATTCTGCATCTGCCATGAACTGGCGCACACATGAGTGCGAGACTGGTCTGCCAGGCATCTCAAACTGATGAAATGCACTTCCTGCATATAGATGGAAGTTCCATGTGTAAGGGAGAACCCAATTACTATCAAGGGATGAACGGCGAATTTTATCGCGCCAATTGAGTGCATATCGTCCGGGGAATGTTGGTTTATCTTCTCTGCCAGTGTTACATGCGGCAAATCGTGAAAGCTTCCCGCTATCGTAGCATGCATATGCTTGATAAGCATTCGAAAGAACAATCAGCTTCGCAATCGTATCTGCAGCAGGATAATAGTGTGGGAATATCGAATACATTCGAAGGTCATCATGAAACTCGGCTGGTATAATGACAGTGTCACCAAGCCGAAAAAACTGGATATCCTTGCGGTTCAGTGTTGTGAAAACACGGTATCCTACACGTGTCATAGGCCTATTGGCAAAGGCTCGCCGAATGGAATCGAGGCGTGATTGAGAATCGATAGCGATACGACGATATGGTATCGTAGGAATCGCTGCATGGATTGCTCGTACGGCACGTGCACGTATGGAATCGCGGTACTGCTTGTGGAAAGCAGAAGAATTACTATACGTACGAGTGTATTCAAGCTCCGGAAACTCGTCATGAGGAGCGCGGCAGGCATTAACAGCTATTGTAAGACTCAGATTCAGAATACAAGCAAGAGCGTGATTGTGAAAGCGAAGTAGCGCTAACAGGTGCGCGTAGCAGCATAGCCCTTGTACCGTGTTACAGCGCTGCATGAGTGCGTATATACCTATTGTCAGGGGTTTTATAGGATATAGCGTAATGGCTATCGAAGATGCTGCTTAACAACTTTCAGAATATCTTCTGGCCACATAGGCTTTTTAAGGTATCCTGTTGCTCCGGCAGCTAAGCCTTTTGCTTCGTCTTCTTTTGTGATTTTAGCTGAAAGGAAGAAAAATGGTTTTGCTGCAAGACTTGGGCTTTGCTTAATTTTTGCAAGGACTTCATATCCATTCATCTCTGGCATTGCAATATCGCAGATAATTAAATCAGGCTTGTGCTCTAAAGCAAGCTTCACTCCTTCTACCCCATTTTCTGCGAAAAGTGGAGTGTAGCCTTCGGCTTCCATAAGCCTTGTCAGCCCTGTGCGGATAGTTTTGTCATCTTCTATAATCAGAACAGTGGCCTTTGCCATAAGAGTATGTGCGAAAAAGTGAAAACTAAAGTACGTTGTTCCGAGCTGCTATCGAGCGCATATACTGCGAATTTACGTTTTTTTCGTTTCTAGGATAAATTTTTTTCCGCTACAGTGTATTTCTAAAAAGTACATCCCACCGTACCTTTGGGTGCGGTGGGATGTGCTCTAACATCCCGTAGTATGCTCTCTCCTTGTCCTTCTGCTGCGGAGGTCTAGTAGTCCATGCCCGGGTGAGAATGAGGAGCGGGTGCTGGCTTCTCTTCTGGCTTTTCGACGATGGCAGCTTCGGTTGTAATAAGAAGACCAGCGACAGATGCAGCATTTTCGAGGGCAACACGCGATACTTTAGTTGGATCGATAACACCCATTTTGAACATATCACCGTACTCTTCTGTTGCAGCATTGAAGCCAAATGCATCTTTGCCTTCTTTAATTTTGTTAACAACAACCGAGCCTTCGAGACCTGCGTTTGCAACAATTTGACGAATCGGTTCTTCAATTGCACGACGGATAATTTCGATACCTGTCTTCTGGTCTTCGTTAGCGGGTTTCAGAGAATCAAGCTGAGAAGCAGCGCGGATGTACGCTGTGCCACCTCCTGGAACAATGCCTTCCTCGACAGCAGCGCGTGTTGCATGGAGGGCATCTTCAACGCGGGCCTTTTTCTCTTTCATTTCTACTTCTGTTGCAGCGCCGATTTTAATAACTGCAACTCCACCAGAAAGTTTTGCGAGGCGTTCTTGCAGCTTTTCGCGGTCGTAATCGCTGGTCGTTTTTTCGATTTGTGCTTTAATTTCGTTGATACGGCGCTTGATGTCGTCGCTCGAACCTACGCCTTCTACAATAGTGGTGTTGTCTTTGTCGATAGTAACACGTTTTGCTTGTCCAAGGTATTGAAGCTTAGCGTTTTCCAGCTTGAAGCCTTTTTCTTCGCTGATAACCTGACCACCTGTGAGGATAGCAATGTCTTCAAGCATTGCTTTGCGGCGGTCGCCGAAGCCCGGTGCTTTAACTGCGGCGATACGCAGTGTACCACGGAGTTTGTTTACAACAAGTGTAGCAAGCGCCTCACCTTCAACATCCTCAGCAATGATTAATAGCGGGCGACCCGACTGTGCAACTTTTTCTAGAATTGGAAGCAGGTCCTTCATCGAAGAAATTTTCTTGTCGTGAATGAGAATATACGGATTATCGAGTACTGCTTCCATCAGTTCTGGATCAGTAACAAAGTATGGCGAAAGATAGCCGCGGTCGAACTGCATACCCTCGACAACGTCCAGTGTTGTTTCAGTTCCTTTGGCTTCTTCGACTGTGATGACACCATCTTTGCCGACTTTTTCCATAGCTTCGGCAATCAAGTTGCCGATTTCACTATCGCTATTCGCAGAGATAGTGCCGACTTGAGCAATTTCCGTGCGGCCACCAACTGGACGGCTAATTTTTTTCAGTCCCTCTGTTACTGCAGCAACAGCCATATCGATGCCGCGCTTGAGGTCCATTGGATTTGCCCCTGCTGCGACGTTTTTCAGCCCTTCGCGTACAATCGCTTGGGCAAGAACAGTGGCTGTGGTTGTACCATCACCGGCTTGATCACTTGTTTTTGAGGCAACTTCTTTTACCATTTGAGCACCCAAGTTTTCAAGTGGGTCGGTCAATTCAATCTCTTTTGCAACTGTTACACCGTCTTTGGTAACAGTGGGTGCGCCAAATTTTTTGTCGATAACGACATTGCGTCCTTTGGGACCGAGAGTTACTTTTACCGCATCTGCAAGCTGGTCAACACCACGCTTGAGAGCAGCACGAGCGCTAACGTCAAAGGATACTTCTTTTGCAGCCATAGGTATTCCTGAAATTAATGTGGGTAAATTTTCGTGAGAAAATGATTGTAACTAAGATGGATTATCTACAAAGTCTGCAGTGGATGAGAGCTAGTCTAGCATTTTACTTGATGATAGCAAAGATGTCACTTTCGCGCATAATCAGAACATCTTCACCATCAATGTTTACTTCAGTACCTGAATATTTGCCATACAGAACTTTGTCGCCTTTTTTCACTTGCATTGCGATAGTTTTGCCATCGTCGCCGATTTTACCCGGTCCTACAGCAATAACTTCGCCTTGCTGTGGCTTCTCTTTTGCTGTGTCAGGAAGAATGATCCCGCCTTTGGTAACTTCTTCTGGCTGTGCAGCGCGAACAATGACGCGGTCATGCAAAGGTGTTAATGGCATGGTAAACCTCCGTTAAGTGTGAAATCTAAAAAACAGATGGAATGTGCGTGATATGTTTTGTTAGCACTCTCTTGTTGAGAGTGCTAACAAAAAAGCGATGCAAAAATATAAAGAAGAAAGGAAAAAGTCAAGAAAAATGTTGTAAAAATTCACGAAGATGTATCATTAACACTTATGCTGTAGCTGCTTAAAAAGTTTCGATGACATACAGTGCATGTAAAACTTCCATAACACATCGGGTATAGTGAATTGATAACATAGAATTCTAGCACAGACGCAGTATGTTTGCGCGAACGTGTAAATTGTGCCATATCACACAGGTTTAGAGCATGGTATACAATAACGTGTGTGCTACGACAAAGCGAAAGCCGCCAACAACGCTCGACCATGTCCGTACTGCCGCAACAGCAATTGCTGACGCACTCCTCCCAACAAAACGACGAATATTACGACGACAGCAATCATTACCCCCTCCAGTCTCCCCTCTTCCTTTCTCCTCTACGCAGCGTTTCCTTCCCACTACACTCTATATCGGTCAAATCTCACCTAGTGTATACAAATGCTCTGAAGTATCATTGAGTTGGCATGAGGTTGAAGATGAACAACATTCTCTAACATGTTCTGTCTCTGCATTATGTAGAGCTAAGTACTCTACGGTATGCATTACAAGAGTTGGTCACGCATCCATGCTTATCAATATGTTTGGTACAACTGTGCTGACCGATCCTGTTCTCTCAGAACGCGTAGGAATCAACGTGCTCGGAAGAATAATAGGAATAGACCGATATACGCCGCCGGCGTTAACTTTTCAGCAAATACCACAGCCTGATCTTATCGTGCTATCGCATGCACATTTCGATCATACAGATATACCAACGCTTCAAATGTTCTCATCATCATACCCATATGCAATAGATGTGGTCTGCGCACGCAATACTGCCGATGTTATAGAGCATCTGCCATGGAAGGCTGTATACGAGCTAGATTGGGGACAGGATATTTCGATACATACAGCACATCAGGGTAGTATAACGATACGAGCACTTGAAGTTGCTCATAATGGCTGGCGATATCCTTGGGAGCGCGACAGGTCGAATGGCTATACAGTATCGGGAAGGAGCTACAACGCGTATCTTCTCGAAAAAGCAGGAAAACGTATCGTGTTTGGCGGCGACACAGCGTGGACAGAAAGTTTTGTAGAACTACGTTCGCACGGTGTTGATGTAGCAATGATGCCAATAGGTGCATATCAAGGCTATGAGTCGTTGCATTGCACCCCAGAGCAAGCGCTAGCTATGGCAGAGATGATGAACGCAGAAGTTTTTATACCAATACACTTCGGAACATTTTATCAAACTAGTGAGGAGCCTGATGAGCCACTGAAGCGTTTATACAGTGCAGCGCCCTTATACTCTGGAACGCTAGCACTGACAGAACACACTGGCTGCTATGTGCTGACAGCGGAGATTATGGAAACGAGATAGTACTTGCTTCAGTAAATTGACCGTTTTTGATTTTCCAGATAATATATGTTCCTGCGGTAACGTCACCTGTATCGTTAAACTCAAGTGTGCCGCTGGCACCCTCGTAGTTGATTTTTCCTCCTTTAGCAAGAATAGAAGCTGCCTTGGAGAACTCGCCAACGTTAATCACAACAGCGCCCTCGTTGTCGTTAGCAATCTCACGCATTTGCTTAGCAACGTCTGTGGGATGCACTGAGCGAGCCTTGAGCATAGCATATGCAATGCTGTACACAGCATCATAAACAGTTGCTCCATAAGAATTAGTGGATACAGCACCAAGCAGCGATGCAAGGGAAGTAGCGGTCATTCCAGCAACATCAAGACTTGATTTGCTCTGGAAAGCTTCAAATGCTTTGTTGAATTTCTCATAGTTTGCAGAGTTTTGCGGGTGAATGTACACAAAGCCTTGCATGCCTTCAATAAGCTCGGGATCTGCGCCGTACAGGAAGTCGTTATTGTAATTGGCATCGCACCCCAAGAGCTGCGGACGGTATTCCTTAGTAAAGTACGGTTTAGCTGTGTTGACAACTCTAGCACTTTCTTCGCCAAATCCGATGATATAAACAAGTTGAGGTTTTGCGCTAAATACGGCGTCAACGATAGGCTTAAAATCGACATTTGAGTAGTTTGTAACATCAGGAATCTTGGCAGTAGCAACAACCTTTCCACGCCGACGCTCGAATGCTTCACGAAAAGTACGAGCAAGTTCATTGCCATATGGGTTGTCTAGGTGAATAATGCCTACAGTCCGTACTTTGAGCGAATCCATATATACTGCAGCAATGCGACCCTGAAATGCATCGGATGGAACAGTTCTCCAGACAAGGTCATTATCCTGAAGCTCGCTAATTTTCGGTGATGATGAGGAGCCCGTAATCAGCATGACATTTGCTGGGATTGTGATTTCTGCTGCTTTCATTGTCATGCCTGAGCCACCTGAAGTGATAATGTACTGTGCACCTTCCTGTATAAGAGTTTTAATCAATGCTTGGGCTTTTGTGTAGTTTCGAGTTTCGTTGTAGACGGGTATAATTTCAAGTTTTCTGCCTAGAACACCGCCTGCTGCGTTAATTTCCTCAACAGCCATGCGTGCGCCCTGAAGCTGTGTTGAGCCAGTGGGATCCGATGTAACAATGCTTATTCCAATCTTAATGGTTTCGGCTGTAGAACCTGCTGCTGGTGGTTGCCGCTGTGCTAGAAGGCTAGTGCTCAGCATTGTTGCTAGAGCAGCGCCGACAAGAAAGTACAGATGTTGAATCATAGCTCAGAAACTACAATGAGGTGAAGCAAAAACACACAGGCGGAATCCTGCTGAAACTATACCATTTAGACAGTGTGATCATGCTCATCGGTTTGTCGAGCACGCGCGAGAACATAGTCAATGCTGTACATACCCGGACCGCTGATTAATAGTGCAAATGCGAGAATGGTGTATGTAAATGCAAGCTCGCCCTTACGCGAAAACGGATCATAATGCACAAAAAATAGCGCTTCTATCACAGCAGAAAATACAGTGATAGCTATGCAGACAAGAGCCGGACGGGTAAGAAAGCCAAGAAATAGCAACGCGCCACCAAGAAATTGCGATATAGTGAAAAAGCTTGATACAAATGAGGACAGTGGAATACCAAATGTTGTAAGATGCTGAGTGAACGGCTCAAGGCTACGAAATAATTTGTCCGAGCCATGATAAATCATCATGAGCCCTAGCCACATACGCAAAAGCAGGATAACAGACTCGCGTCCGAAAGGGCGGGATATCTGCGTAAAGAGTAGGCGTACTGGTTCTTTCAACGATTGCTCCCTTTAACATATAGCAGACGACACAACCTGTAGGCTACAAAAATACACCTTATCGAATAATCTGGCAAATTGCTATTGCTGTAGACATTCCGTCAAAAATCTGTACTCATGGCGCTTTTCAGAGAATTTTGAAGAGATGAATTTGTATATTTCTGCTATGCAGTGGTATTGTCTCATTGCTCGGTGCGAGGGTGTATGTCTGAGTTTAGTCTAGTGTCTAGTACGCTTGCTATCCTTGTAATATGTAGCGCGGTATTACTGTGGCTGGTGTGGCAAGCGCGTCAATCATCACGTGCTCAAGCGCAGATGCTGACGGAGCAAGCGCATATGCTAGGGGAATTAAAGGGCGCATTTTCGAAAATGATGCTCAATATACAGCGAGCAACTACAATCCTTGAATCATCGCACAAAGAACAAGGTACTATCGAAGCATTGATAGGTGAAACAAAGCAATCTGCAGCAATGTTACACGATACGCTTGTTGTGCTCCAATCCTCGTTGAGTGGAGAGATGCAAATGCAGGCTCAAGCACAGCTTCAGCAGATTCGTGAGTTCTTGGAACATGAATTTATACAGCAGCTTAACTATGTCGTGCAGGAACACATAGGACAACAGTTCGAGCAACAGTTTCAACACAGCTTCGAATCCTTGCAACTAGCGCTACCAGACTTACTACGAGAAGATTTCACCAATATTTTTGGAACAGAGCTTGACCTCATACAGAAGCAGGTTGAAACAACTCTTGAGCATATTGCCAATACTTTACAGATGTCTTCTGATGCGAGCGAGCAAGAGCCAGAACTGTATGAGCAATATAGTGCAATACAGGAGCATCTCGATGCAATACGCAAAATACAAGCTGACGTGCTGAATCGTCAATCGGAACTACATTTTGCTGTGCGCGAGATGGTACAAGGATTTGCCGCGGTCGAAAGCTTTATGCAAGAAGTAACGGATATTCCTCGCCTTGCAGAGCACGCAATGAAAAAGTATGTGCAGGATATACGCCAGATTGTGCAGGAATCGTTGCGGGTGGCGCAGTATCTTCCTCAAAGTCAAGATCCAGATATCCGCACATTTCAGCCAGATATGCACCAGCAGACAGAACACACAAACATCACCAATAGCGCGGAAGCAAGCATTACCAGCAATGAACAGACTGAGCAGCAGCTTCTTACATATAATCATGACCAGAGCCATGATGAATACTCCGACAACACTGCTCCTGCTACTGTGAGTACAGCGCACGCTGATAGTCATCGCTCCGTACTGACACAGATTGTACGTGAGTCCTTCGAGGAAAAGTTTGAGCAATCACAGGCAAAGCCGCTTCTGCTGATAGTTGATGATTCGATAACTAATCTTTCGATGCTCAAGCATATTTTGCACGACGAAATGTTTGAGCTTATGCTGGTAACAAGTGGCCAAGAAGCCCTACAGGCTGTTAGAACACGCACTCCAGACATCGTTCTTCTCGATGTTGTTTTGCCCGATATTGATGGATATCATGTGTGTAACCAGCTGAAGCATACAGCTACTACACGTGATATTCCTATAATTTTCATGAGTGGTGTAAACGATACCGAAGCAATTGTAAAGGGCTTTGATGCTGGTGGCTCCGACTATATCATTAAGCCATTCCAAAAAGCAGAAATCCTTGCGCGCTTGAAGTTCCATCACGAGTTGTATCAGATTCGCCGTCAGCAACACCTGTATATTGCTCAAATTCAGCGTGAGCGTGAAAAATCCGATCATCTACTGAAGAGTATCTTACCTGAAACTATTGCCGAGCGCTTAAAGAAAGGGGAAGGGAGTATTGCAGATGGTCTGTCGAATGTAGGTGTCATGTTTGCTGATATTGTTGGTTTTACTAAGCTATCTGCCCATATTAGTCCACGAGAGCTTGTAGATATGCTGAATGTCGTGTTTTCTTCATTCGACACGCTCACGCAAAACTACGGGCTAGAAAAAATTAAGACTATTGGCGATGCATATATGGTTGCCGGAGGGCTTTCTACATCATCACGTCCTGACCATCTTGTCGCTATGGCAGACCTTGCTCTGGAAATGATGCAAGAAATCCAACGCTGCGCTGAGTTTCTTAATATGGACTTATCCTTACGCATTGGTATTCACTGTGGCGAAGCAACAGCAGGAGTTATTGGTCAAAATAGATTTACGTATGATTTGTGGGGTGATACCGTCAACACAGCAAGTCGTATGGAATCTCACGGTGAACCTAGGCGAATACATTGCTCTGAGGCAGTGTATCGATCCCTCCGAGATACATTTGCTTTTGAAGAACGTGGTAGCATTGAAATAAAGAGTAAAGGATATATGAATACCTACTTCCTCATAGGAAGAAAGGCTCTAGATACGTAAGCTATTGTGATAAGAGTGCAGATGGTGATGATCAATGATGCCGTTATTGCAAAATGCACAAACACCAAAAGGCAGAAATATGAACACAGCTCTCACTATAGCTACAATAAACGTAGCAATATCTCTTTCTCTTTGTGCTCTTTGTGCACAAGTCGCTGACACGACAGCACTACGCTTTGGTTTGAGTGCCTCATACATGATACACCAGCATTACGCAAACTTTAGTACCATACCAGGTATTCCTTCTTGCTGTCAACAACAGTATGGAGGCACTTCTGCTCAGGGATGGAGTATTGGTGCTCTTGGTGAATATCCTATTGTAAAACTCGACAATGCCTTGACTATCAGTGCTACCGGCAGGGCATTATATTTCCACAACGTGGGAGCGAATCTCACAGCACTTGAGCGTGTCCGTATCGCAGGAGGTACGGCAACAATCCGCCATGAGCTTGAAACATCGTTATCTGCCTTTATGTTTGAACCAACAGTAACAGCACGATATCTTAGGCGTTTAACAGCATCGCTTGGCATACAGGTAGGCACATTTGTGCAATCTGCCTATCAATATCGAGAGCGCATTATCGAACCAGACGATATCACCTACACTAATGGCCAACGAACGTTCAACGGCAGCACTGGTATTCTACCCGGAGTATCGCCTCTTCAGATTGCGCTTGTTGGTGGAGCAGCACTTGAGCTTCAAGTCAATCAAGCAGGAACAATACTTCCCTCACTCGAGGCATTCTATGCTCTTCCGCTGCGGTCAGTTATCCCCGATATTGATTGGAGAATCGCATCGCTCCGTCTTGGTTTCTCGCTTAAATTTTCTCCTTACCGCACAACTGATTTGACCCCTGCAGAACTTGAGCAACGCTTCCAAGACAGTTTACGGCAAGCACAAGCAATTGCACAGCAGGCACTTGCGGAAGCACAGGAAGCGCGCAAAAAAGAGCTAAAAGCAAGAATTACTGCTATACGACCCATTGCCAATAGTCAGAGTCAACCCTCCGATACTATCTCGTATACTATTGCTGCTACGGGGAACAGAGATGTTCGACCGACCGCTGCATTCGCCATTCGCCTGAAAAGAATACCTACAACGCAGCGCATTGCTTTGCTACCAATGATATTCTTTGCTGAGAACTCTAGTATTATACCTTCGCGCTATAAAGTGCTTACCTCAAGCTCTGATGCCAGCAGGTTTTCTCCAGAAGCTTTGAATACAAGCTCTGCGGCAAGTTCTTTGAGCTCTGAAAAGCTCATAGCTACAGTGTATTATCAGATTATCAATATCATTGGCTACCGCTTGCGCAACGCTGCTAAAAGCATGCTCACAATCACTGGTACAGCACTTGACTACGAACAGCAACCGCAGCGCCTTGCTGAAGCACGTGCGACAGCAGTTGCAAGCTATCTGTATAATGTTTGGCGCATTCCCCGCGAGCAAATCATCATTTCCCACAAAGTTCTCTCAGCACCTCATCATATCCCAATCACAAGACATGATGAGTTACGCAGTGCTCAACTATCAGCAAATTCAGAAGGGCTCTTAGAGGATGTTATTCTCAATATTGAGCGCCGATTCACTGTTCCAGAGCGACTGCAGCTCGACCTAGAAATTGTTGCTGGACAAGGCTTAAAACAATGGGATTTAGAAATTTTTCAGTTTACTCAGCGCGAGGCATTGACAATTCACGCTGCTCAAGGGCAAGCACCAGCTCCACAAACATACACATGGGATATCCGCACTCATCCTCCTGTAAGCGCCGATGAACTCAGCATGAGGCTTACGATTGATGATATTACAAACAATAGATTTGAAGCTCCGCTCGTTACATTGAAAGTCGTCGAAGAGCCCCCGCACATACGCGAAGAACGCTCTATCCTTTTGCACAATACACCCAACGACACACTACGCAAGATCGCACTAATAATACAGCAGTCTCAGCAGTATGTGGACATCGACAGACCACATGTATACTACACTCACCGCGATGGCTTATTACAGAGGCTCATAAATTTTCAGGACATATCCTCTTCCACAACAATCTCGCAGAAGCGCATTTTTGATGATGCAACTCCAGAAGGCCGCATGTACGCTATGGGTCTTGTCGTCGAGTATGCACTGCCAAAATAGGAATACAGATACGCATATATGAAAATCAAGATTTTATGCGCCTTTGCGGTATTTTTTTTGTAAATACGCCCTGTATTTTCCTTGCTCCTTACCAAAATCCAATGTATGTTGCAGCCGCAAGTGCTATTCTAGCAATGCTGTTGTTTGCAATGTTTTGGAGTTGCACAATGGATTTGCACATCAATGGCAGAACATACACTGTTCATTGCGACTCGAGTGAAATGCTCGTATGGATACTGCGTGACGATCTAGGACTCACAGGCACAAAGATGGGTTGTGGGGCGGGAATATGTGGTTCATGCACAATTCATATCAATGGTGTACCAGTACGCTCGTGCGTAACACCAGTTGGCGCTGCTCTTGGACAAATAATCACAACCATAGAAGGCTTAGCGCAGCTCGGTGAGGACGGAACAGAAATCTTACATCCCGTCCAGCAAGCATTTATTGATGAGCAAGTTCCGCAGTGTGCGTGGTGTATCAGCGGCCAAATCATGACTGCTGCCGCTTTGCTCCGCGATAATCCTAGCCCAACAGACGACGAGATTGATAATGCTCTAGCAAGTAACTATTGCCGCTGTGGGTGCTACGTGCGCATACGCTCTGCTGTACGACGAGCTGCTGAGTACATGCGAGCACACGTATAATCTCACCGTAGCCTTTCTCCGTGAAGAGCAGCACTACACACAGCAGCTATCAAAGCAGAATTCAGACTCTGATGTATATCGCATTCAAATGAACTTATGCAGCTCCAGAGGAACTATCACGCTACATCGTATGCCGTCGCACATATCTCCTTCTAGCGAACAATCTGAGCGCAAGACATTCTCACGCCGCACTTTCCTAATTGCTAGCAGCAGCGGATTACTTACAATAGGAATTGGTAGCATACTGGGATGGAAGTATCTGCAAAGAAGCATCTCTGCGCTCACCGAAGCATATGCACCACCTGAGATTCTCCCCGACCAACCGTTTGTGTGGTTTACTATACATGCCAATAACACGATCGAGCTCTACGTCCCAAAAATTGAAATTGGGCAGGGCATTCACACTGCACTCGGTCAGATAGCGGCTGATGAGCTAGAAGCAGACTGGTCAAAGTTTTTTGTCAAGCAAGCTGATACAACACGTGGATTTCACGGACTAGCATTGAGTACATTCGGTAGCTGGTCTGTTTCGTCCTTATACCTACCCCTGCGCGAAGCTGCTGCAACTATTCGCGAAACGTTGCGGATCGAAGCTGCACAGCGCTTCCATGCTAGTTCAGCTGATATTGTGATGAAGGAATCATATGCTACACTACGTACAGATTCATCGCAGAGCATAAGCTATGGCGATATTGTTGCGGGAAAACAGGGCACATGGGAGCTTGCCCGCGAAGCCCCGTTAAAACCAGCACGGGATTTTACGCTGATTGGTAAATCTGTAGGACGTGTTGATATATACGACAAGGTGACTGGACGCGCTATCTATGGCTTCGATGCTCGTATGCCTAATATGCTATATGGAGCAGTTGCCCGGCCACCGCGCTACGGTGCTGTGTTAAAAAGTGCGCAAGCAGGAAAAGCAGCTTCGATGCAAGGAGTCGTTAAAATCGTAATTGAGCAGGGATTTGCTGGCGTTGTTGCTGAGCGCCGTTCTATCGCGCGCGAAGCCGCTAAATCATTAGAATGCGTATGGGAAGGAGGAATGTCAGAATCTCAAGATGCTATAGACCGCTTAGTCACTGTTCCTCATAACAGAGCATCTGCTATCATTATTCAGGAGCGTGGAAATCCTCAGGAGCACTGCAGTATTGCTGACATTTCGTCGGAATACCGCACTGCTACAGCAGCTCATGCTCATTTGGAGCCGCAAGCAGCGTTAGCATTTGTTCGTAGCGATGCTATCGACGTCGTAGTCTCCACACAAATGCCTGAAGCAGTGCGCATTATGATAGCCCGTGCTCTTGGTGTGGATAAAAGCATTATCCGTGTTCAGCCGGCATATGTTGGTGGCGGATTTGGACGAAAGCTCGGATACGATGTTGGGCTTGAAGCCGCCATGCTTTCTCGTGCTGTTGGTCGTCCTGTTCATGTTGCATGGACACGTGAGGAAGACATGCGGTATGGGTACTATCGTCCACCATCGCATCATCGCTTGCGTGGGAAGCTCGACAACGGTAGAATTCTTGCTTTGGAGCACGACATTGCAAGTGGTGATGTCCTATTGAGCATTGCACCGCTCTTAGCAGGTACATTTGGAGAAGCATTCGCAGATACTTTTGCTATCGACCCCGGAGCAACAACAGGAGGGCTCTTCGAGTACGACATTCCGCACCATGCTGTTTTCTTTCATCGTATCAAACTCCCTTTTTTTACAGCATTGTGGCGCGGACTAGGCTTACTTCCTAACACCTTTGCACGTGAATCATTTATTGATGAGCTTGCTCATGCTGCCGGGAAAGACCCGCTTATATTTCGCCTGGAGCATATCCCCAATACTGAGCTTGGGGCGCGTTACAAAGCAGCACTGGAACGCATGCACATTATCTCTGAGTGGTCGAAGCCACTAGCTCCCGGTAGAGCTAAAGGCATAGCAATGTGTGTACACTCACGCACAATCGCTGTGGAAGTTGCAGAAGTTTCTGTGGCAGAAGGACGTCTTCGTGTGCATAATGTCTGGGCAGTTGTTGACGCCGGAACAGTTATCAATCCTAACGGCGCGGCGGCACAAATACAAGGAGCAATCATTATGGGTTTGAGTAGCGTTTTTCACGAGGCAATCACATTTCGTAACGGTCTTGCTGAGTCATCAAATTTTGATACTTATCCGCTTCTTACCCTGCCCGAAGCTCCCAACATTCACATCGATATTCTTCAAGGCTCCGAAACTCCTCATGGTATGGGTGAAGTTGGTATTGGTCCGATTGCAGCTGCTGTTGGTAATGCTCTCTTCGCACTAATCAGAAAACGTGTTCGCGAGCTACCCTTCCCACTAAATCCCTGTTAGAGAACAAGGCATAAGCCTCGATTATGAAGCAAGATACATTGCCTCACAGCAACAAGACAAGATACTACAGTTATCAACGCGATATATCCTCTGCGATTGCTGTTGTTCTTGTTGCATTACTGCTGTGCTTGGAAATTGCTCTCGCCTCTGGAGCACCGTTGCTTAGTGGGATCATTGCCGGCGTTGTAGGTGGAGTTCTTGTTGGGCTGCTATCTGGCTCAGAGCTTAGTGTCAGCGGTCCGGCAGCAGGGTTAGTCGCCGTTGTAGTAGCGGCCATTCAAACACTTGGAGGATATACTAATTTCCTTGTTGCAGTTGTGTTGGCAGGTTTTCTCCAGATAGCTCTGAGTTATCTGCGAGCTGGTATATTAAAAGATTTCGTTCCGCGTAGCATCGTTCGAGGAATGCTTGCAGCAATTGGAATTCTCATCATTCTCAGGCAAATCCCCTATGTACTAGGGGGCAATATACATGCCGCAGGAGAGTTTGACATCATAGAACCAACCGGGCAGCTAAATGCTCTAAGCGAGATTGTACGCTCTCTTGTCAGTGCACACCCCACGGCAATAGGTATTAGTGCTATATCGGCATTGGTGATACTGCTCTGGGAACACATTCAGCGGACAAAGCGCAGTGCTTTGCTCAACGTTATTCCTGCAGCACTCATTGCTGTCACTTTGGGAACAGTGTGCAATGAAGTGTGTGGGCTTATATTTCCAAGTATGTGTCTTCGTACAGAGCAAGGACATCTTGTGCAGCTTCCCATTCTTGCCCATCCTCAAGAGTTTTTGGCAAGCTTTCATGTTCCCAACGTTCTTGTATTAACAGATGCTTCAGTCTATTTGACAGCAGCAACGTTAGCTCTAATTGCTAGTATCGAGACACTACTATCGCTTGAAGCAGTAGATAAGCTCGACCCACTACATCGCTCTTCCGACGCAAATAAAGAGCTTCGAGCACAAGGTATCGGAAACATTGTGTCTGGAATCCTTGGAGACCTGCCCATAACATCAGTGGTTGTGAGAAGCTCAGCAAATACTATATTTATGCCGGAGCATGTACACGCCTGTCAACAACTCTACACGGTCTGATACTACTTGTCTTTACTGTCTTCACTGTCTTTGCCGCACCCTTGCTGAATCATATTCCTCTTGCAACTCTAGCGATGGTTCTCATCTTTATTGGCTATAAACTTGCTCATGTTACGCTCTTCCTGCGTATGTATAGAGCGGGAACGGAAGAGTTTGTTCCGTTTATTGTTACGACTGTTATCAGCATTTCTACAACGCTTCTGACCGGCATAGCACTTGGGCTATGCATGAAAATGTTCTACGTTGTTCGCCGTAACTATCAATATCCTGTCATGCTCACACATTATGAGAACCAGTATACGCTACACTTCACTAAAGATATGAACTTCATTCACAAACCAGAGCTACAGCAACAGCTTCAGAAAATACCTCATGGTGCTTCTGTTGTGATTGACGCAACGCAAGCACGACATATTGATGCAGATGTCTATGATGCAATTACAGAATTTGCAGAACGAGCAAGCCATCGTAATATTGATATCACCTATCACGGCTTTACCAACGATTTGGCTCTGTATCAACAACCTTCCAGAGATACCACGATCCAATAGTTCGATACGGTCTCCACAGTTCAGCAATGCTGAGCATTTCGAGTGGTGTAGGCAATACCGTCAATCTATACAACTGCATCATTGCCTTGCGTAATCCTAAATCCCCCACAGACAAGACGTCTAGACGGTTCAGTGCAAAAATCATGACCATTTCTGCTGTCCAGCGTCCGACGCCCTTGATTCGCATAAGCGTTTGCATCAGCGTTTCATCATCGAGCATGTGCAGTGTGTTGAGCTCCACCGTTCCATCCATACATCGCGCTGCTGCATCGTAAAGGTACGATACCTTCGCTCGAGATAATCCCACAGTATACAACGATGCGTTATCCATGCGCAGCAATGCATTGGGTGTAGGTGCATTATTCGGAAAGAGCATACAGAAGCGCTCAAGAATTGCAGCACTTGCTTTCACAGAGATTTGTTGTGAAATAATTGCATCGCACAACACAAGGAATATATCACCTTTTGGCTCGAGCGTGCAGTGTCCAACGCGATGTATCCACCTTTGCATCACGGGGTCTACCGATGCAATATGCTGCTCAGCATGATGAAATCGGAATGCGGTACTCATGATGTAAGAGCGGGGAAGCGAATATAACTATGGCTATCGTACTTCGATCACGACAGTTAGTGTTTTCTCATGAAATGAGACCTTTGCTCGCTCAAATGGTGGAGGAAAGAAACTACGTGCACCGTTGGAAAAACCATACGATTCTGTCGGTCCGAAAATGCTCATGTCGAGTTTTTGGTTAGCATTTTCATCATGGAATGCAGAAACGGCATACTCTCCAAATGGTACGTTCTCAAATACGCATTGTGCTTCGCGACTGCGAATCGGCACAGATAGTCCCCGAAACGGCTTATCACTAGGAAACACATCGCGGGGAGAAAATAGTGCAACTCTCATGTATCCTGCATCACTCTTCATACCATGCATCACTACAACAATCGTCCCAGACGTTTGTGCACATCCCTGAGCACTTGTTTCCACTAGAAGCGCTACGCTCCATACGCACAACCCTGCAAGCTGCCTCATATGATAGAACCAGTATCACATATGACAGTTCTTTACACAACAAACGAGTTTCAAGACTTTTCATTGCATCATCCATGGTAGAACATCATCATATCACGTATTGTCTTTCTGCATATGGAGCATGCATCTGCCATTCTGCACATCGCCCTAGTGCTTTGGAAGATTAGTATGAACGGACTAAATTTATTATTCTATTACAACAACTCAACATCGCTTGCAAAGAAAGGACAACAAGCATACGTTGCTCCACTCTTACTCTTACATATTCTCTACTTGTTTTCTTCTACCCTCACTCAACGCGCTATAGTTTTTGTTACAGGACAACTTACGAGAACATTACTGCCTATGCGTCAAGCCTTAGAAATATTTTGTCCTGCTATCTCTTCTGTTCTTATTTATCGCCTTAGCATCAGCACGGTACTACTACTGCTTTCGGAGTGTGCTCTTGCGCAGCAACTCCTCATCGATAGCCTTCAGATGCTCGTACAACAAGCACCCAGCGATACTGCTCGAATATCAGCACTATGCACACTCGCTGAAAAAATTGCAATGTATGACAGAAACGATAGTGTTGCCCGCCTTAAAGCCTATGAAGCGTACGAATTAGTGACCCGCCTACCTGAAAAAACTTATCGCTCAGTACTCCCATACTATCGCGCACAAGTGTTCAAAACTCTCGGCTCAACGTACTGCTTTGCTCGCATGGAGAAGCGACCACTAGGAGACGGATACTTTCGGTCTGCACTCGACGAAGCTCGTGCTATTCCAGATGTAGCACGCTCGCTCGCAATGCAGTTTGAAACATTGCAATCCTGGTTCACAGGAATTCGTTTTCGCATAGAGGTACACAGCAAAGATGATAAACCACGCGAAGAACTATACCGAGAAGCAACAAGCCTACAAGACACTGCCCAAGCAATCGCCGACAAACTCAATAATGATACCTTTCGTGGCGATGTTGCTTTAAACCGTGGCATTGTCTTAGCACGCGCCCCTACACAAAGCTTGATCCTCTGCATGCAGGCAGCTTCATTGTATGAAAAGTCTGGGAATGCTGAAAGGCAGGCTGCAGCATTGTCATTCGCTGGACATTTTGCTTTCAGCATTGCAGACTATCCGCGCGCTATGCAGGCACACCAGCGTATTGTCCGCTTATATGACTCCGTGAAAATACACAATAGTATCATGGCTGTTACTTACTACAACATAGCTGACATCTACCTTCTTCTCGGCGATACAGCGAAGGCTCTGATGAACTATCTTCGCGCTGAGTCATTCTCCGAAGGCTACGATGTACGCCATAATCGGATTACTTTGTTGCGGCAGATTGGCTCATTATACCTCTGTCTCGATTCAGCCGACCGAGCACGCCACTATTTGAACCGTGCAGCATTGCTGTGCAAAGAGCAACTGTATGATCCTCACAACCACCTATTTCTAGCACAAATCTACCACCTGCAGGATAGCACCTCAGCAGCGCTGAAGATACTGCACGAACTACTCTACAAAATAGAGAAGCTCTCACCTCAGTACTTACTGTATGCAGTTTTTCGAGAAACCGCCCTCATACATAAGACACTCGCCATGGGCTACAAGAAGCAAGCACGGTACAAAGCTCTTTACTTGGCTATGCTTGATTCTGCCATGCTCTACGCCCAGAAAAGCTTGGCTATTCTCACAAAAGACAAAGTAGAATCTGATGACAAGATTGTGAGTGCATACACTTTGCTCTACGAGCTGAGCAAAGAAAGAGGGGATAGCGCACAAGCTCTAGTGTATCACGAGCATCGCGAAGTATGGAAGGAGAAAATATTCAGCACTGAAAAATATCAGGCAATTGCAGCAATGGAATCCCGCGCAGTGATCGAGGCATATGAAGCACGGCTGCAAAACTTGCAGATACAGGAGCGCCTGCAGAGTGCGATAGCAGCTGTGTTTGGCGTTACGGCAGGAGCGCTAGTCATTATCGTGGGATTGCTTTCATGGAGATTTCTGGAGCGCAAGCGTTTGATAGAGAAGCTTGAACAGCAGAACCAGCAGCTTCTTGCTCTGAATACTGAGAAGAATGAGCTTATGGGCATCGTAGCACACGATCTCAAAAACCCTATTGGCGCAGTGCGCGGAATGGCAGAAATCCTAAGCACAGATTGCGACTCAAGGCAGAACGTACGGACTATCTCTCAGCAAATCTTTGCTACTTCCGAACGTATGCTCGAGCTCGTCATGAACATTCTCGATGTAAATCACCTAGAGTCAGGTGCTAGGAATTTTCATCTTGTGCCCGTCCCAGTACTGCCAATACTTGAAAGTGCTGTTTGGCAGTATTACAAACCCGCCGAAGTAAAGGCTATCACAATACACCTTTCTACCAACATACCTAGCCAAGCTTCCGTACTCGCCGACGAGCAAGCTCTCTTCCAAGTTTTGGATAATCTTATTTCAAATGCTGTGAAGTACTCACCTCACAGCAAGAATATCGACGTATGCGCAGCGATGCACAACGGTACAGTACGTATAGCAGTTCGTGATGAAGGTCCGGGTATTTCCGAAAGCGATATGCAAAAGCTCTTTGGCAAATTTGTTCGTCTCTCGGCACAGCCTACTGGCGGCGAAAACAGTACGGGCTTGGGATTGAGCATTGTCAAAAAACTTGTCGAGGGAATGAATGGGCGTGTATGGTGTGAGTCGGAGTTTGGTAAGGGAGCAACCTTCATTGTTGAACTACCAGCAGCATAGATACCACTGGCACAATCATTCGAAAAATTTTTGCTCTAGTCTTCGCACATTCGGCTAAATTTGCTCGCAAACCTTGCCGTATCACTTCTTTCCTTAAGGTGTATGCGTATATCCCTACAACCCGTTACTTGTGCGGCGATACTTGTATTTTCGCTGCCTGCAGCATGTGCAAAAAGCAATCAAAGCCCAGCTTTGCAGAATACAACGTCCTCCAATGCTATACAATCCTCGCACGTTGTCCTTGCTACTGACTCCGCTGCATATGTGTTCGAAGGCACAATAGGCAACAAATTTCGTGTCTCTGCTCATCTTACATTTGAGCGCGATACCGTATATGGCACATATCGCTACTACACAAGCGCCCACGCACTGTCCTTGCGAGGCAAGCTTACCTCAGAAAACACCATCCAGATTGTCGAGCGCGATGAGCTAAGTCGTGAAAACTGGGATAAAGGTTACGACCAGACTATAAGCGGATACCTCGTTGCTCAGCTCAATAGAAAAGAAGGAACAATCTCTGGGACATGGACTAGCAAAGACAGGAAAAAGTCTATGCCGTTTACCTTGCGCATTATTGCCAAACTCGAGTCATTTGCTGATCCCAGGCTAAGTGTCAAAGTAAGCTATCCTGTTTTTGCTGCTCCTGAGCTAGCTGCATTGAACGACACCGTGCGCTCGATAGCAAAGACTAGATATCAACAGATGTCTGCTGTCATTGATGCGATAAGAAGAGATTACGGCGATAGTACAGACGAAGAAACACAAGAGCAGATAAAGATGCTGAACGCAAGCTCACTTGCTGAGGTAGTTTATGCATCAACAACTCTTGTTTCCGTACTCTGGGCAGAAGAAAGCTACACCGGTGGGGCACATACAAATTATGCTTTCGATGCTATCACATGGAAAATAGAGCAGGGTCGACCTACTCGTATTGCACTTTCTACTATCTTTAAGCCCGAAAGCAAGTATCCTTCAGCACTTTCCGGATTACTTCTTCAAGACCTTAAGCGACAACAGGCTTCGACGGTAGTTGACAACCCTAATGCAAGCTTTGTTGATGATATTGAGCAGGAGGTGCTGATTTTCACAGTTCATCCTTCAGGGCTGACAGTGCACTTTGCACCGTATATTGTTGGATCATATGCCGAGGGCACATTCGAGGTTCATATACCATGGAAGCGTGTCAAGGACTTACTGCGTAATGATGGGATCGTTGCGTCATTACTTAGGCTGTAAGAATTATTCCTCGAATTATTCCTCGAATTATTCCTCGTGTAACGCAAAGGAAGGTGCAAGCCTTGCTGCTCTCCAAGCAGGATATATGCCTGCAAAGAGTGCTGCAAGGATTGCTACACCCAGTGCTTGAATACACACCTCCAGCGATAGAATATATTGAAGCGTCCAGCCAAACGAGCGGCGATTAATAACAGCAATCAATATGTAAGCAAGCGTCACACCAAGCGGTAATGCCAGAATGCTCGATATGCACCCCATGCATCCTGTCTGGACGAGAGTAAAAAACCAAACTTGACGCGGTGTACATCCAAGTGCCCGCAGCACTCCAATTTCGCGAATTTTCTCGATGTGCAGCGCCATCAAAGCAGCTAATACTCCAACACACGCTATGCCGATAGTGAGAAATCGTAAGACATCGGTAATTGCAAAAGTCCTATCAAATACTTCAAGTGAGGTTTGCAATAGTGTTCTATTCGACCGAATGGACAAATCCTGCACACCTGCTGACAGTACACACGCACGTTGGATAAAATCCTCCGTACGGACACCACTTTTTAGGAATATACTGATACCCGACACACTACGGTCAGACCAGAACTTCTCGTAAGTTGAACGCTCAATCACAACAATACCGATATCTGACGCATATTCATAGTAAATCCCTGCAATGCGAAACGGATGCATGCCTTTCTCTGTTCTTATATGCATGATGTCTCCACACTTAAGACCGTAGTGGAACGCACAGGATTCGGAAATGATAACACCACCCTGCCGAAAGGCTTGCCACACCGCTGCAGTATCAGCATTCTGCAGGTGTATGCGCTGCTGCGTATGACGCGAAAGCTGAGTTACCAAGATTTGGATAAGATGTTCTGATGACTCCCTATAAACATCGTGTGCAGGCGTACTGAGCATTTCCGCCAAGAACGTGCGAAAGGCTGTCCATTCTTG
>JANWZB010000019.1 GCA_025055035.1 Candidatus Kapaibacterium sp. | reverse complement strand
GACAAACATCATGTTGCTCATAGGCGATATGCCTGCTGCTTATCATTTGCAAATACTCGTAAAACTCTTAATTGCTGGTTTAGGGATGTGGGTGTTGCTGAGTTCTTTGAGGATTGCAGGGGAAAGGATTCATGGTCTTGTACGAGCAACCGCTGCTGTGGCATATATGCTGAATAGTCTCTTTATTACAACGCTCCATCATCAGTGGTTAGTGGGAGCAATGGCGTGGACGCCATGGACGCTTGTGTGCAGTATCAGGCTTATTCGTGCGGACACCATGATACTCACGCTGCGTTATAGCGTATATGCGGCTCTATGCCTTGCGGGAGTGTGCTTGAGTGGGTCGTTGCAAACAATAGCAATTGCTGTGCTTGGCATTCTAGTAGTTGTGGTAAGCATTCTTGCTCAAGAGCGTTTCTACAAGCCTCATGGCTGGTTCATGCAGAAAGCAATAGTTTTTATGGCTGCTAGTGTGCTCGGATGGATGCTTTCTGCAATAATGTGGCTTCCAGCCCTCGAGCTCTTTGCATATAATGAGAATATCCGTGCAGCAGGGAAGCCATTCTCTATGCTTAACAGTCTAAAAAGTTTGCCACTGCTTGTATCGTTTGTGATACCAGAACTTATCGGAACACCACGTGGCTTTGATCTTGCAAAGATTGCCCAAGCAGATATGAATGACTTCAATGCTTACGTTGGCTTTGCTCCTTGTCTCTTGGGTGTTCTGGGGTGCGTGCTGTTTTGGAAGCAATCGCCTCGTAGTCGGGTAACGTTCACCGAGCATTCGGTTATACGAAGCTTCATATTACTTGCTGTGCTAGGACTGCTCTTGCCGCTAGCGACGCCGCTATACAAGTTTCTCTACCATCGTAGTTTTGCACTGTATGTTCTCGGTATTTGTGTCGTTGGCGCAGCGGCTGGGCAGTATCTGTTGTTTACTCACAACGACTCAGTACAGCACGAAAGCTTGCGGCGTAGAGTTTGTACCTTTCTGCGGTATGTAGGAATAGGGCTTGGTGTAGTAGCGCTCGCGGTATGCATTGGTAACGTGGTACTTGCAGTGCACTACGAAGCTATTGCGGGAAAATTACGTGCGTATGTAGAGCAAAACATGCACACTGCACAGCTTGCTGCTGGTAGTCGTGCATGGATGCTTCGGCGTGTGGAAGTCTTTGTGGAGCATTTTTCGTGGCGCAATCCCTTCCTATATGTAGCTTTTCTTATTCCGGGCAGTGTTGTGTGGCTAATCTGGCAATATTGTTCTGGAAATCATCATCGCAGTAGACACTACCATCACAGACCTGAAGTACTGTGTAGTGCCTTGCTCATCCTAACAATCGTACAGCTCTGGATCTATGCTGCATCGTGGCTACCAATGATAGAAACAACTCAATTCCCGCTCTATCCCTCTGCTCCTGCAATTGAAACCCTCCAACGCGATACAAGTCTTTATCGCTTTCTGCCGTTGTTCGATACTGCATCGCATCGTGTGATGCAGCCCAATATAAACGATATGTACGGTATTGCGTGCGTACAGGGATACGAAAGCATATTTGCGCGCAATGTTTCTATGCTTGCTGGAACACTGTCTTATCCTGTGCAAACCCAGCATATTCGCTTGGGTGCTTTGGCGAATGTGAAGTATTATGTTGCTTCGGCAAAAAATCCCTGTGCGCATCCACTGCTCAAGCTCGTGGATTCTGGAGCGACATGTGTATATCGCAACACAATAGCAGAAGAGCGCGCATATATGCGTTATCGCTATCGTGTTGTCGCAGGATATGAACCAAAGCGTCTTGTGCGGATTCCCAACAGTGCCGCATACATGCCTATTCTCACTAAAGATTCTCTGTTCTGCAAGCGTGAGGTGCTCTTCAATGAAGAACCCTACGAGCGTATTCAGCATGAGAAGGATTCTATACCTCACCGTATTCGCTTTCTGGCATACCAGAATAACTCTATGCGTCTGGAAGTAGCAACACAGGAACGGGGATATCTGATTCTTGCGGATAGCTTCTATCCGGGCTGGCGAGCACTAGTCAATGGCGAGGAGCGTCCAATACTGAATGCGAACTATGTTCTGCGTGCAGTTGCCGTGCCGAAAGGAGTGAGCATCGTGGAGTTCCGCTTCGAGCCCCTCTCGGCACGGGTTGGTATGGCAATCAGTATGGCTGGATTGACTATCTGTCTCTGCATGCTTGTAGGAAGCTTGATATGTCCAAAGTTGCAAAAGCATAACAAAGCATGCTGTAGATAGTTCACAGTGAAACTCGTATATTCGCGCGACAGCGTAAGTTCATAGTTCCACCTTGAAGCTTTAAGTAGTTTATTCACTTTTCTTGCTATTGCTATGGAAATGCTCCCCAGCGAAGACATGTTGGCATTGTACAATACTATTGCCAATCGCATTGAAAGCTTCTTCTTTAAGTGCAGGATTGATGAGCATTGGACAATGCTTGCAATATCGGAATCTGTGAAAGCAGTAACAGGATATGATGCAAGCGAATTTACGAGCAACAAAATCACACTTGGTGCGCTAATTCATCCTAACGACACATCGCAAATTGACGCTGCAGTTGCAGAGGCAGTCCGAACAGGGAATGTGTATGATATCGAATATCGCATCAAAAATCGCACAGGTGCAACGCTGTGGGTGCATGAACGTGGCTATCCAATCCCTTCTGCAGGTGAACAATGTCTTGTAGGAATCATTTCAAGGATAAAATCTGGTACACGAGACTTGCTTGCAACACTGGGAGAAAAGAGCGTTGAAATTGAGGCATCCAGCAATGAAATTGAGAAAATCTTGAAGTCGCTCAATCTTCTTGCTGTTAATGCAACAATCGAAGCAAGCCGTGCAGGAGCACAAGGAGCGGGGTTTGCTGTGGTTGCCAACGAAGTGCAGAATCTTGCTGTGCGCTCGAAATCTTCGCTAAGCAAGATTCAAACTCTCATGCGAGAGTTTCGTCAGCTTCTCCCGAGCAGTAACAGATAGCATTTGGGATACCCAAAATGAATAGGTGAAGCAAGCGTTGTTCGCTACAGCAATACGAATGCTACACTGTGCATGTCTCCATGCATATGTCGGGTATAATATGCGTGCTAAGAATATCATCAAGTGTTTCGCGCCTTCGTATAAGGTAAGCCTTTCCATCGAAGAGGAATACTTCGGCAGGTCGCGGACGGGAGTTGTAGTTCGATGCCATCATAATACCGTACGCTCCAGCATTATGGAAGGCAAGGATATCACCTTGGCGTACTTCATGTAAAGGTCTATCCCATGCAAAAGTATCAGTTTCGCAGATGTAACCGGCAACAGCATAGCGCTGAAGAACGCCGTAGGGATTAGAAAGATTGGTGATATCATGATGTGCTTTGTAGAACATAGGGCGGAGCAAGTGATTGAGTCCTGAATCTACACCGACGAACGTTGTGGCAGGTGTGCGCTTGATAACATTTGCCTTAACAAGCAGAAGACCTGCTTCGCTCACAAGATACTTGCCTGGTTCGAAACACGCATAGAATGGTTGCCCACGATGGCGCATTTCTTCGTGGCACAGTTCGGTTAAGCGTGTTCCAAGCTCTTCGATGTTGGTCTCTGTATCGCCAGAGCTATATGGCACTTTGAAGCCACCACCAAAATCAAAGAAGCGCAGCGAAGGGAATTGCCTTCCCGCATCAAGCAGGATACGGGCTCCTTGGAGAAAAATGTCTGTGTCAACAATTTCCGAACCAGTGTGCATGTGCAAGCCAGCAACATCAAGACGATAGCGCTGCACAACCTGAACAACCTCATCAAGCTGGGTGATGGAAATACCAAACTTCGAGTTTACATGACCGGTGGATATTTTTTCGTTGCCACCTGCCATGATATGTGGGTTGATGCGTATGCACACAGGAACGCTACTACCATAGACCTGTCCGAGCCGTTCAAGCATGGGTAGGTTATCGAGATTTAGCTGTGCACCAAGCTCGATAGCTTGCTGAATTTCTTCGAACGAGACATTGTTAGGGGTAAAAACAATGTCGCGTGCGTCAAATCCTGCCCGCATGCCTATGCGGAGCTCGTTAATAGAAACTGTATCTAGGCCGCTTCCTATCGAGCGAAGGAAACGCAGAATTGTAATATTAGTAAGCGCTTTGCACGCATACTTTATTTGGTGTTCAAGTCCTGAAAAAGCGCGTGTTAAGCGCTCGTACTGCTGCTTGATAGTTGCTGCATCGTACACGTAGAGCGGTGCGCCGAACTCTTCAACAAGAGAGATGAGGTCTAGTCCACTCAAAAGATAGCGGTGATTGTTGAGAGTAAGGTTGCGGGTGATGGTTGGGGAAGCAAAAGAATTGTGCATGGGCATGCGAATAAAGTGCGTGTGCGAAACTTTTTTGTGAAAATATGAAATTGCTGGCATGCAGTGCAAACGTTTTGTGGATGAAAAGCGAGTGCGACCAAGAATTCTAGTGAGTATGGGGCTTCCCTGCAGCACAGAGGGAACAGTGCTTATAGTTTTTCCAGTGTCCTGTGATAAGGAAGGCACTGCCGAGCGTTGTAATTGCTGTTTCGGTGGGTTTGCTTATCCCGTACTGTTGCAATAACAGTGCACATAAAATCGCAAGAGCACCAATCACTAAGAGCCAGAGGACCTCCCACTTACCGTGGTGCTTGTACCCACGCCATGCTGTTAATCCAACGGTTGGTATAATAAGTGCTGCCAGTAGCGTATGAGTCCAATCGCTTTCAAAATAGTGGGCAAGTGTTCCTAGAAGTGGAAGAAGTGTTGGAAGAATAAGGCAGTGAAATGCACAGATACTTGATAGTGCAATACCGATTCTGTCTGCAAGTGATGGTGGCAAAGGGTTCTTGGTGTATTGGTGCATAGAGTTGCGATGATAAAATCGTAGCATGTGTTCAAAAGAAAAGAGTGTTCTCGTCTACGGAGGTCTGCCGGTAGTTTCATGTTCAATGCGCTAATGCTGCAGTGTGCTATGTTGAAGCACTGTGGTGTTGGCACTGTGGACAAGAGCCAGTAAAGTGCACAACATGGTGAATATTAGTAAAGCCTGTTTTTTGGGCGATGAACTGTTCGATATCTGCCATAAGGCACTCACCTACAGAAATTTCTTGTCCACATTCTGTACACGTAATTGTGTGTATATGAGGTCTATCCGTGAGTGCATAACGCCAGCCTGTCTGTGAGTGCTCGATTTTGACAACAAGGTGCAGCCGTTCGAGCTGTTCAAGGTTGCGATAGATAGTAACTAAATCTATGGGCAGATTTTGTTTGGTGTTCGGCGTTTCCGATGTGGTATGGTGTATGCCCTTAGCGATATGCATATAGATTTCGTGCGCTGTTAAGGGGTGTTTAGCGCCATACAGTGCCGATAGAACAGCTTTTTTGCCTTTAGTGAGGCGCGGTACAGCACGGCGAACACGCTCAAGAAGCTGCTCTAGGGACAAAGAGACAGAAGGCAACGACATAGCAGCAACAAGAATAGACAACATAAAGTATACTTCAAAATTACTGCAATCTACTTGCAATAGCAAATGCTTTTCTATGTCTATGTAGTTCTATACAGCGCTGCGATAGCGTAGCATGATATCGTGCATACACAAGAAACTATCTTGCAAAATCCTAAGAAGTCTGTATATTTGCGGTCTGTGTTTTCCTATGCTATTGCGTGTATGTTCTGAGTGGGCTTGTTGTATGAAGTGAAGCATATGCGCAGGCTGGGGGTTGTTGAACGTTATTTGAAAGGGCAACCTGATAATGGGTACACTCTCGAAGATGCGGAACATCTCGCCGTATGTGTTAATTGCTGTTGCGGTGATGTTTGTTGCATTCATGGTTATTTCCGACCTAGACCTTCCAACGATTGCCAATCGTGGGCAAAATCTCGCAACGGCGGTTCTTGGCACAGTGAATGGCGAGAAGATTATGTATGTAGATTTTGAGCGCCGTTTCAAGGAACAGGTGGAAGCAGCTCGTGCCCAGTCACCCAACGTTGAAGATTTCGACGAAGCGCCTATACGCGAGCAAGTCTGGAATGAGATGGTCGATGAAATTCTTCTGCGGCAGCAAGCCGAAAAGCTCGGCATTAGTGTCAGCAATGAAGAAATACTTGATGTTCTTCTAGAAAATCCACCAGACTTTCTGCGCCGACCCTTTACGGATTCAACAGGGCGATTTCTGCGTGATGTTTATCTTGAATACGTTACGAATCCTGATATCATAACACAACGAGCGCAGCAACAAGGTAATCAGGATGCTATACGTCAAGCGGAAAAGCAAGCCGCTGAATTCAAGAAGTACCTTGTGCGCGTTGAAGATGCGCTTCGCCAAGACAAGTTGCAAAATAACATGAAAGCAGCTGTGGGCGCCGCATATGGAGCATTGGATTCTGTTTATCTCCAGCGCAAATATAGCGTTGATAATTCCACAATCGATGCAGATATTGTTGCCTTGAATGCCAATATTATTTCTGATACCGCTGTTGCTGTGAGCGATAGCGAGATTGAACGCTATTACAGAGCACATGAATCCTCATTCAAGCAAAAGTCTGTGCGCAAGCTTCGATATGCTTTAATTCCTGTTGTTCCTTCGTCTGCCGATACGCAGCGTGTTCAAAAGCGCTTGGAGCGAATCACAACTGACTTGAACGTAGCACAAACGCCGGGACAGCGCGACACGGTATTCGAGCGCTATATTGGTGATTTTGGTGGTCAAGTGCACGATTTCAAGTTTGTGCAAGACATACCGCCACAGACACTTGTGATGCTCAATAGCTTGCCGCTACGAGGAGTTGTCGGTCCGATTCAAATGCCACAAGGTACGACGTTTATTCGCCTTGATGAGCGGCGCAGCGGAGCAAACGTCATGACGAAAGCAAGCCATATTCTGATTCGCTTTGTACAGAACAACCAAGCCTCGAAAGACAGTGCGAAGGCAATTGCTGAGCAGCTCTTTCGTGAGGCAAGCTCTGGTGCAGATTTTGCGGAACTTGCGCGCAAAAACTCCCAAGATCCTGGATCAGCACAGAATGGAGGAGACTTAGGGTTCTTTGGTAAAGGGATGATGGTCAAGCCGTTTGAAGATGCCGCAATGAATGCTGCTGTTGGGTCGATTGTTGGTCCTGTGGAAACGCAGTTTGGCTGGCACATTATCAAGGTAACAGACCGTAAAACCGATGAAATAAAGTATAGCGAGATTGTGCTTACCCCCACAGTAAGCCAAGCAACACGTAATCAGTTGTATCGAACAGCTATTGCGCTGAAGCAGAGCCTTGAAAGTGGTGTTCCCTTTGATACAGCAACAAAGCGCCTAGGCATTGCTGCCTACGAAACAGCGTATTTTCGTCGTATAGCCACTATCTTAGGCTCACGGACGCTGACAAACTTTGCTTTCGAGAGCAACGTTGGCGATGTGTGCGATCCAATCGAGCTGAAGAACACAGGTATTGTCGTTGCGCAGCTTGCACAAAGCCGATTAGCAGGTATTAAGCCATTGGAGGATGCAAAGGATGAAATTAGAAACAAGCTTCTTGTTGGAAAGAAGCTCGATGTGCTTAAGGGCAAAGCCCAAGAGCTCTTTGCAAAGCTTGCGACATTGGATTCTCTTGCAAAAGCTCGGACTATAGACTCGACGCTGAATGTTATCAGCTCTCAAGGTATTACGGATAATGGGCGTGTTCCCTCTCTTGGCTCGGATGTAGGATTAACGGCTGCACTGTTTATGCAAGAACCATCTTGTGTCGGTAAAATTATTGGTCCGATTCGTGGGGAGCGAGCATACTACATTGTGCAAGTGAAAGCACGCAAGAATGCGGATCCAAATGGCTTTGCAGCAGCTCGCTCAACACTTGCTCAGTCTGTGAAAAGCAAAGCTGAGGGCACGATATACTTCAAGTGGCGTAATGAGCTTCGAGAGCGGGCTGACATTACAGATAATCGCACAAAGTATTTCAGAGACTAAGTGCGTTTCCAATACGCACAAATCCCTTTTGAGCTATATGCAATCGATACATCCTCGCTGAGTTGTATTGCGAATACAACACAACCAAGCGAGGATTCATCGTTTACACCATGAAGTTCCTTTGTAGTTCTATGGCACGCCACAATGTCGGAATAATTGGTTCTGGACCAGCAGGCTTAACTGCAGCTTTGTATGCTGCCCGTGCAAATCTCCATGTAACAGTGTTTGAGGGACAGCAGCCCGGTGGGCAACTGACCATTACAACAGAGGTGGAAAATTATCCGGGTTTTGAACATGGTATCCAAGGTCCGGAGCTAATGGACGTTATGCGCAAACAGGCACAGCGCTTTGGGGCGCAATCGGTGTATGAAACTGTTGTTAGGCTGAAGCCCCAGACGCAAGGATTTATTCTCACAACGGAGCGCGGCTCGGAGTACTATGCCGACGCGGTCATTATTGCGATGGGTGCTTCCGCGAAGCTGCTTGGTGTAAAGGGAGAAAGCGAATATATGGGGTATGGTATATCAGCGTGTGCGACCTGCGATGGCTTCTTTTTTCGGGATCAGCATGTGATTGTCGTTGGTGGAGGCGATACAGCAATGGAGGAGGCAAATTACCTTACGCGCTTTTGTGCCTCAGTAACAATTGTGCACCGTCGCGAGGAATTCCGTGCTTCTAAAATCATGCTCGACCGAGCACGAAACAACCCGAAGATCTCGTTTCTTCTCAACACGGTGGTAGAAGAATTTCGTGGAGAAACACTATCTACAGGTCTGAAAAAGATGACGTCGGTTGTTCTACGCAATGTGCTGGATAACTCCCTACGCGACATGCCAATTGATGGAGCATTCGTTGCTATTGGACATCAGCCAAATACCAAGCTTGTTGAAGGACTGCTCGATCTCGATGCGCAAGGATATGTGATAACAAAGGGTAAATCAACCTATACCAACGTTCCGGGAATATTTGCTTGTGGCGATGTGCAAGATGCAGTGTATCGTCAGGCAGTAACCGCTGCTGCAAGTGGCTGTATGGCTGCTATTGATGCAGAACGCTGGCTTGAAACTCGGTAAATATTAGGGACTCTACTCTCCATCACCATAATATCCTTCATGCTTATGAGTGTACAGAATTATTCGTTGCTTGCTAGAGCTGCCAGTGTGGTGTGCCGTGTAGCATCCCTCTCTATTGGTAGTATTGTGTTTCCTTGTTTCTTAACAGCAATGGTTATGAGCGATACGGTAAAACCTCCTATTGCTAGGATTCTACCCAAGATGCAGACAATTCACGGTGAAACCCGCACTGATAACTATTTCTGGCTGCGTGAGAAAAATAACCCTGACGTTATTGCCTATCTTGAAGCGGAAAACGCTTACACCGAAGCAATGATGCAGGATACAAAAGAACTGCAAGAGAAGCTTTATCAGGAAATGAAGTCGCGTATAAAAGAAACTGATTTGAGTGTGCCGTATAAGCAAGGTGAATACATGTACTATTCGCGCACGGTCGAGGGCAAACAGTATGCGATATACTGTCGTAAAAAAGGCTCGATGGAAGCGCCAGAGCAAATTACACTTGACCTTAATGTCCTTGCCGAAGGTAAGCAATTTCTGCGGTTGGGAGTATATAGCGTTAGTCCCAATGGGAAGCTCTTGGCATATGGTCTTGACGTTACAGGTGCGCGGCGTTTTACGCTGTTTGTCAAAAACCTTGAGACGGGCGAGCTTCTCAGCGACCAAATACCCGAAACAGGAGCTTCGTTTGCGTGGGCAAATGATAATGTAACATTCTTTTACAACGTGTACGATTCATCGCTGCGCTCGTACAAGATCCTACGCCACAGACTTGGGACAGACCCAGCAAATGATGTAGAAGTCTTTCACGAGCGCGACGAAAAGTTCGACTGCTATGTGAGCAAGACTCGCAGCGAGCGATATATCATTATCAGCACAAATAGCAAAATGACAGGTGAGTGTTGGTATCTTGATGCGAACACTCCACAGCAAGCATTTCGCTGCATTGAGCCTCGTACCAACGGGCATGAGTATTCGGTAACGCACCATGATAAGCATTTTGTCATTCTTACAAATGATCAAGCGAAAAACTTTCGTGTGATGGTAGCTCCTCTCGACAAGCCGTCGAAAAAGTACTGGAAAGAAGTCATACCTCATCGCCCTCATGTCAAGATTGAAGATATTGACACATTTGCGAAGTTTTGGGCGCTGTCCATACGAGAAAACGGCTTAACAGCGATAGAGCTCTATGACGTTGTCTCTCGAAAATCTCATCGTATAGGCTTTCCCGAACAGGCGTATTTGGCGTATGTTAGTACCAATCCTGAGTACAACACGATGACCCTACGCTACGGATATACGTCACTCATTACACCAAACTCGGTATATAACTATGATGTCGTGAACCGTACATCTGTGCTTTTAAAGCAGCAGGAAGTGCCAGGTGGGTATAATCCTGAGGACTATGTTGTAGAGCGTCTTGCGGCAAAATCGCATGATGGCGTGATGATTCCTCTATCGCTCGTGTACAGGAAAGGATTACAGAAAAATGGCTTAAACCCGACACTGCTGTATGCGTATGGTTCATATGGTATCTCTACAGAACCAACCTTCAATAGTAATCGCATAAGCCTTTTAGATAGGGGATTTATCTATGCTATTGCCCATATTCGCGGTGGTGGAGAAATGGGAAAGCAATGGTATGAGGACGGAAAATTGCTCAAGAAGAAGAATACCTTTTTGGACTATATTGCAGCAGCGGAGCACCTTATTACTCAAGGTTATACGAATCCGCAAAAGCTTGTTGCCAATGGTGGTTCAGCGGGAGGGCTGCTTATGGGAGCAGTAATGAACATGCGTCCTGATTTATTTAAAGCTGTGCACGCAGCAGTACCGTTTGTTGATGTGATCAATACAATGCTCGATGCAAGCCTGCCACTCACAACAGCAGAATACGAAGAGTGGGGCAATCCAAACGAGAAGCACTATTACGACTACATGAAGTCCTATTCGCCCTATGATAATATCACTGCACAGGCATACCCAGCGCTGCTTCTCACAACAGGATTAAATGATACCCAAGTTCCATACTGGGAGCCAGCAAAGTTTTGTGCAAAACTACGTGCAACAAAAACTGACACGAATATGCTGCTCTTCAAGATTACAATGGGTGTAGGGCACGGTGGTTCGTCAGGACGCTATGATGCGTTACGAGAGCGTGCGTTTGAGTATGCCTTCTTCCTTAAAGCCCTTGGAATACGAGAGTGAGAAAAACACATCCTATACTAATCTTTTGCCCACAGTACAGCGTCAAAAACGAAGCAATGACAAATACCTTTTTCCCCGATATGTTGAGAGATAGTCATGAAACGTGGTACTGGTGTTGTAGGCGTAGAAACGTTAGTTCTCGTAGGTGGTGTCTATCTAATAATGTGTAGTGCGCTATCGTGTGTAGCGCAGTCAAATAAGCAGGAGCAGAATGTATCATCAAAAGAAAGGACTATTCCTGTGTTTACAGTGCAAGAGCCAGCGTCGGGTCAAACAGAGCTTGCAACCTTTGGTTCAGGCTGTTTCTGGTGTACGGAGGCAATTTTTCAACGCGTGAAAGGCGTGCTGAAGGTTGTCTCTGGGTATTCGGGAGGGACAGTTGCAAATCCTACCTATAAGCAAGTATGCGAAGGGACAACAGGTCATGCGGAATGTGTGCAAATAACCTACGATCCTACGCAAATACGCTATGAAGATCTCCTCAAAATTTTCTGGAAAACGCACGATCCGACAACACCCAATCGTCAAGGTAATGATGTAGGAACGCAGTATCGCTCAGTTATCTTTTATCATAGCGAGCAGCAGAAAGCTCTTGCAGAACGATACAAGAAAGAACTTGATGCTTCAGGCGCATGGGATAAGCCTATTGTAACACAAATTGTGCCAATGACGGCGTTTTATCCCGCCGAAGAGTATCACCAAAACTACTTTCATAATAACCCGAATCAAGGGTATTGCATGTTTGTTATTCGCCCGAAGGTAGAAAAATTTGAAGCTGTCTTTAAGGATAAGCTCAAGCACTAGGTACGAGTGGTCGTCTGTGAAAGCTCTCGTTGGAGGAGCCGCGTGATACAGCAGTCATGCGGCTTTTTTATAGATTCTAACGTGTTTGTGTGGGGTGAGGGTGTGGAAGCGAAAGAATATGTGTACAAAGCTCGTAATCACGCGAGTCATTTGTTGCAATGATACACGCTCCGCCATTCTGCTGGTGCTCGCGTATGAGCGCTTGTACGCACGCGATACCCTCGTCATCCAAATTTGTCATGGGTTCGTCGAGTACGAGGAGCGCAGGACGAAAGAGCAGCGCAAGAATAAGCCTGACGCGCTGCTTCATGCCAGAGGAAAATCGAGCGATGTTATCGTGAGACCATAGAGCAAGACCCACGTGATGTGCTAGGGATGTATAGTAGTGCCTATCGAACTGTATTCCACGCATGCGAGCGACAATCTGACATAGCTCCACTGGGGTATATTCTTCGTAGAGTGTCAGGTAGGGAGAGACAAACCCTACATGCCGAACAATATGCTCAGGATCTACGGGAAGACCAGAAAGCCAAACTTTAACAGAGCCACTCGTTGGTGTGAGAAGCCCTGTGAGAACACGAAGAAGCGTTGTTTTTCCAGAGCCATTACTACCTGTTACGCCCCAAATCTCAGTGCTATGTACCGTCAGAGATATATTCTGCCATACAAACCTACGTTGAAAACGATGTGATACGTGTTGAGCTTCGAGAGTGATGTTGGGTAGTAGTTGTCGCTCCATATATCTATACCTAGGCACGCTTTACGGTGTATTAGGGTTAGGTTTACTCGATGACGGTAGTGGAGTTTTGGATTTTGCTGAGGATACTGAATCCTTCGGTACAGTAGGGGGCAGAGATACAGGCTTTGTGGGCGACGATGCTCTAGGAGAAACTAGTGTGTTTGTTGAAGAAGACGATGAAGGAGAGGCAGAATGCTGTCGAGCAGGAGACTGTGGATTATTATTGATAGATTGAGGTGCAGCTGGAGAACGCTCTTCAAGCTTGCGGAAGAACGTAATTTCTGCACGCCGATTGCGAGAGCGCCCTTCTGCTGTAAGGTTGTTAGCCACAGGCTCTTCCTCACCAAAGAACTTGAGCGCAAGGCGTTTACGCTCGCATCCAAGAGACCAAAGATAATCAGCGATAGCATTAACGCGCCGCTGTGAAAGGCGAAGATTATATTCATATGAGCCTCTGTCGTCTGCATAACCAGAGATTTCAGCTTGATAGGTAGGATTTGCCCTCAAAAATTCCCACACTTTGTCAAGTTCATCAAGATACCTTTCCTCCAGTGTAAAGTCGTCTGTTTTGAAATAAATAGTAGCAATGGTCGGGATAACAGTAGAAGCGTTCTTTAAGGCTACTGTAGAGGTTGTTGTAGATTTAGTCTTGGATGGACGTAGTGGTAACGGTTCGAGCTCGACATCGAGTTTGTATGTTCCGCTTGCAAGGTGTTCTGCGTTGAGGGAAAATTCTTTGTTCGTGCCTTTATGCTTACTTGCTGATACCGAGAGCATATACGTTTTTCCGGGTTTCAGAATAGCAGCGTATTCTCCCGATATACTGTTGCTGCGCGCTGTTAGGGAGTAGCCACCTATGCCACTATCTTCCATGCCTGCAGCGGGAATTTCGCTAATATCGATTGATGCTTCAAGGGGAGAGCCAGTCGCTTTGCTTTTGATAGTGCCCGTAAGGAGCACTACTGGCGCAGCTTTCAGTTCGCGGGAGTCGAGCTGAGACAGATCGGCAACGTAAATATCTCCGTCGCGAATAAAGTAAGCTTCCTTACCATCAGCACTTAAAACAAAGCCGTAATCATCATCTTTGCTGTTGAATGGCTCGCCAAGATTATACAGTGTGCCAAACGTGCCGTCGTCGTTCAGCGTTGTCTTGAAAATATCAAGACCACCTAAACCACCATACCCATTGGAAGCAAAGTAAAGCGTTTTACCATCGGCGGCGATAAAAACGGAGCGTTCATTTTTGGGTGTACTAATCTCTAAGCGTTCTACCTGAGAGAACGTTCCATCGAGAAAGCGCCTAGCAATGTAGATATCGTGGGGAGTTTTAGGATGAAGGTCTTTGCCGCAGGTAAAAATGAATATGGTTCCTGTTGGAGACATCGAAGAGCCATCAGTAGCAACTGAGCCGTTATTATCCCTGCTTTGATTGATGAAGAAACTTGTAAGGGTACCGCCTAAGCCAACGATATTTTCCCATGTTTTCCCTTTGCGTTCCGCCATAAAATACGGACCGCCTTGTTCTTCCCAACCGCTGCGAAAGCTCTGAAACAATACTATCTGTCCATCAGGGCTAAGATTAGGCTCATCTTCTGAAAAAGAAGAGTTAATAGATGTAGGAAGAGGCTGAGGAGGTTGCCACACACCATCCTTGCGTTCAGCATACCAGATGTCGCCATCGTAGCGATGGAGTTTCTCGTCAAACTGCGACCATGGCTGACTGCCACGTTCGGACATGAAGTATATAACGCGTCTGTCAGGCGACAAGGTGATGTTTGTCTCCCGAAACGGAGAACATAATGCTTCAACTTTGCTTACAGATACACCTTGCACTTGAAGCATTTTGGGAATGATCTTCTTCTTCGGCTGAGCGAGAAGTACGGTTTCGACACTCACTAACATCAGAGTGCATGCCCACACCCAAGAAAAAGCTGTGCAAGATAGAAATAGAGATCTACAAAAATGGAGACGCTGTAGCAAAGACCTACAGAGTACTACATGTTGGTGCATCATACGGAGAGAGGGCTGCATTGGGAGCAGCACGGTATTCCAATTCAGAAACTATACAAACATTAGGAGATGGTTTCCTACCGCGATACAGATTGCGTTATCGGAGATGGAAAAACAGCTAGTTAAGCACCGCGTACAACATGAGCGTACGCTCAGCAAAGCTGCTACGAAATTACAAGCCACTAAATTGCATTTTTTTTTTAAGATGTGGAATACTTTTGTGCTGCATGAACGCGTATGTATGCTACCGTATAGAACAAGAAGATACTCATGGAGGAAAAACACTAAGCATTGAGGCTGGTGCGCTGGTCTCCTGAGGTATTGTGAATCTCGCACAGTGTCCAGCCGCCGTACTTAACACGATACTCCTTTCCGCTATTTTTACGGATTTTAATGAGCGCTTCATTTTCAAGAAGAATTGCATACCACAGTCTGCCCTCATATGCAATCACACCTTGTGTGAAAAATGTCCGGTCGCCTTCTTCGCGCTTGAGAATAACTTTACGACCGTCCTCGATAACAAGTTTCTTAATCATAATGCTGTCCTTTGAGTTGAGTGATGAGAAAACAATTAAGTGTGCATTTATTCTCAAGGATAGCATTTTATGTGCCAAAGTTTTAAATTGCTTGTATAGCATTGAAATTTGTAGTCTTAGAAGAATAACTGCTTATTCAGATTTCTAAATTATCGTATAAGTAAGTGGTAGTAAGTGTTAACGTGTTGTGGTAATCTGACAGTTGTTGACAATAGTATACACAGTATGTGTGCTAGGGAATATGGTGAAACGGGGAATTATGCAGCAAAGACCGTTGCGGCATCAATACGCTGCGCTCCGTGTTCTGCAAGAAGCGTTGCGCAGGTGTTAAGTGTGGCGCCTGTTGTGAGAATATCATCAATAAGGAGAAGTGATGCCCCGTTGATATCCGACCGGCTATGGTGGTGCACAGCAAAAGCGGTGCGGACGTTGTTGCGGCGCTCGTGTGAACTCAGGTAGGTTTGCGAAAGAGTGTATGCTCTACGGTATATCAGAGATGTCCGTACTGGTATGCTCAGAACATCGGCGACGCCATAGGCGATGTGCTCAGACTGATTGTAGCCACGCTCGCGCCGACGTACAGTGTGGATAGGTATGGGTACAATATAGTGGTATTGAACTATTCCCAGCATGCGAAGAATAGCCCCAAGCTCACGCCCTAATGCTCTAGCGAGATGCTTTTTGCCATGATACTTTATAGCGTATAGCAATGTTGCAGGCGACAAGGACAGAGTATCTGGCTCTGCAAAACTACGCTCTACGGGAGAATAAGCGTACCGAGCAACAATATGCTGTAGTCTGCAGACATCGGGGGCGAGGTTGTGCGTTACGCTACTTAAGAGCGTATCACGAGAAGAAGCAGGATTCAAGCAATCTTGGCAGCGTTGGCAGACGTACTGGGATATGTCGTATATATCGTTGTCCAGAGCCTCGTTGTCTAGGGGGCACGAACAAAGAAGGCATTCCTGTGGGGCAAGAACGTTGAGAAAATGCTTCCAAAGCTTCTGTATCATAATACTTAGGCGCGTAGTGCATGAGATTATTGACACAATCATAAAGTATTACATCAGTGTTAATTCGCCAAACAACCCCCTAATAGCTCGGATTGCAAGCTGTCACATGACAGATACACTTGCGCCACACAAGAGCTATAATTTTTTTTCTAGGTAAGAGCTTGTATATTTTTGCAAGAACTTAAGTTAAGATGGTATCACGCAACAATATTGAGAGACATGATGTACTGTCATGCAAAGCTAGTAGTGCTGAGTAAGAGTAAGGACTATATGCACAAAGAGTAGGTAGAAACTAAAGTTGTAAGGTACCTTCGTTACTTTGTGGGAAGAGTATCATGCAAACGCTGATGGAAGACGTGGTACAGGATTGGGGTTGAGCATTGTCCAGAAGATGGTGAAGGCGATGGTTGAGCAGGTATGGTGTTAGAAATGCCTACTAACAACAACAACTATAATGCCAGAGATAGCACGATGATATCTGTTGCTGAAGCTCGACGCTACGTGCAAGCGTATACACCCGAACCACGCGTAGTACAGAAGAGTATCCTCGAAGCAGTTGGGTATGTTCTTGCTTGTGACAGCATTGCCCAAGAACCTTCGCCACGCACGACAAACAGTGCGATGGACGGTATTGCGTATGCGTATTCCCCTGAGTGTAGGGTGTTGACTGTTGTAGGGGAAAGTGCAGCTGGGAAGCCCTTCAAAGGTGAAGTATTACATGGCCAAGCAATCACTATAAGCACGGGTGCAGTAGTCCCTGAGAGCGTTGATACTGTTGTTCCACGGGAAGATTATGTGGTGAACGGTAGCACTGTACATATAATACAAAGCGTTCGTCCGGGACAGTGGATACGACACAGGGGCACGGAATATAGTGCGGGATCGTGTGTTCTACGTGCTGGTACTCTTATTCGTCCAGCGCATTGTGCACTAGCTGCACAGCTAGGGCTGTCGCACCTAGCGGTGTGGGATGCACCGCGCGTTGCTCTTCTTGCTAGTGGACAAGAGCTTGTTGATGCTAGCGAGCGCTGTGACCTTAGCGATGCGCAAGTATACGATACGAATACACCAATGCTTCAAGCAGCTGTGCGCGAGTCTGGCGGAAATGTATGCATGGTTCAACGTATTCCCGATGAGCTCTACGCCAGCGAGCAGGCACTCCAGAAGGCAATAGAATGTGCAGATATTATTTGCACAACGGGAGGAGTATCGGTTGGAGAGCATGATTATATACGCAGGGCGGCAGAACGTCTTGGGTTTGAAACAGTGTTCTGGAGGGTACGACAGAAACCCGGTAAGCCATTCTTCTTTGCTCGTCGTAACCGCGTTTTGCTATTTGGCTTGCCCGGTAATCCTGTATCGGCATACATATGTTTTCGGTACTATGTGCAGCCTGTGATCGCCGCGATGCGTAGATACTCATCAGTGTGGAAAACGGCTAAAGCAGTGATGGGATCTTCACTGGTAAACCGTCATGGGAGAGCAGAATTTGTGCGTGTGCGTCTGACGCAAGAAAGCAGTGGATTGGTAGCTGAAGCTTTGAACAAGCAAGATTCGTATATGCTAACCTCGCTGACTGAGGCGGATGGAATTGTCTTTCTGGATGCTGATACGGCGATGGACGAAGGTATGCAAATTGAGGTGATGCTTTTTTGAGTATCAGATTTACGTTGCGTTGTCCTGTCAACTGCGCTAGTGTAGCGGGTGCAGAAGGAAGTACGTCTTCATATCACCTTTTCCTTTAATGTGCATGGCGCCTCGTTCTTCAAAGGCAAAGTCATGGTGTAACAGTGCATAGACTGCTTCAGAACAATGAATCTTCCCCTTTTCACCATGCGATTCCATGCGCGATGCAACATTGACGGTGTCACCCCAAAGGTCGTAGGCAAATTTGTGTTGACCAATCACTCCTGCAACAACTGTTCCTGCATGTAGTCCAATACGAATGTCAAGAGACAACCCTTGCTCACTATTAAGTCTGCTCATGCTGTCAATCAATTCAAGTGCCGTATATGCAGCGTTGTGTGCATGCTCTGCGGCACTGTATGGCAGACCAGAAACAGCCATGTAGCCATCGCCAATAGTTTTGATTTTTTCGACTTTGTGCTTGCGTAAGATTGTATCAAAGTGCGAGAATACCTGATTGAGCATTGCAACGAGGTGTTCAGCAGGCATAGTAGAAGCGAGTGTAGTAAAGCCAACAATGTCGATAAACATGACTGTAACAGCATGGTATGTATCAGCGATGAGCTTTTCTCCTGCTTTCATGCGCTCTGCGATAGGTGCAGGAAGCATATTGAGAAGAAGGTGCTCAGAGCGTTCCTGCTCAACCTTAAGTGCTTGATTCGAGTGTTCTAAGCTATCCATCATGCTGTTAAACGCTTGTATTAAGCCGTCAACCTCGTGGGATGATGCAGCAATGTGCACACGCTGGCGTAAATCTCCTTCGCTAATACGCTGTGCCGCATTGTAAAGCGCTACGATTGGCTTTGCGAGGTGCAGCGCAAAATAGAGAGCCCCAACTGTACAAACCATTGCTCCAAGAATACCAATGAGCAATAGAGTGGTTCGGCTACGCTGAATGCTCTGTTGGGTAGCACGCGTGTTGAGTGCAAGGAATACTTCGCCGAGATATTCTCGATTGACAACAGCGACAATAGGTACACGGGCGATAGCGATATCATTGTGGAGAAAAACACGAATGAGTGTATCTGGTTGCTGTGTCTGGCGCGAGCCGAGAAACGGTGTAAGGATAGAAGCGTTTTTTGTGTAGATACTATCGCCGGTGGTATTGCGAATAATAATTGCCTCGAATGTGGAGAGTTGTTCAATACCTTGCATAGATTTTGCCAAAAAGTCGCGATCGTTGAATACAACTCCGCCTGTGCTGCCTGCTGCTGCAAGCTCTCCAATAGCGCGTGTTTCTTGTAGCACAAATTCTTCGCCACTTTCTTTTTGCTGGATAGACGACGCAATGACGTTCAGCGCAGTCAGAGCAATAATAAACAGGAAAATAAGAAGAGAGATTTGGGTGCTAATTGATGAACGTTGATGGCGAACGTAAGAGGCAAGCGCACGATGGTGGAAGGCCATACACAAGATAAACGAAAGGGAAAAACATGTGCGAGCAAATATAGGAAAAAACTTGCACAAGACAAGGAATCGTACCATATTTGAAGACACGCATTCGTCAATGCAATAGTCTATCAGTTCCAGCATTGCTTCATGATATTGTTCCATGAGGTACTCAAGGATAAACACCTGAGTACGGCTCTTATTCGGTATGCGCTATTCTTCGCATGGTGCACAGCTCCTTACTTTTGTGTAGATGCTCAAGAAGCTAAGCATCAGGATTCCACGACAAAAGGGCAAAGTATAGACTACTCCACAGGCAAGGAAGAACTGAAATCTCTCATAGGAGTATATCTAGATCTATCGGCGGTTAGCAGTGTTGATGTGGCTGCTGTGTCTCGCACGCAGTACATGTCGGCAAAAAACGCCGCTGCAACGGTTACCACAATTACTGCAGAACAAATTCGTGCGCGTGGTTATACCTCACTGACAGATGTTTTGATGGATTTACCCGACTACAAAATTGAGGGGCTAGCAAATCAAGAATCCGTCAACCGCATCAATGTCCGTGGAGTGTTCGGTCAAGACAAATTTATTGTTTTGCTCGACGGTGTGCGGATTTCCTCGCCAACCAATGAGTTTATGCCGCTGCTCGAAAACTATCCCGTGCATCTAGCACTGCAAATTGAAGTAATCTATAGCCCTGCATCGTCGCTCTACGGTGCAGATGCAGTGATGGGCGTGATTAACATTGTATCGAAACGCTCTTTTGATATGGACGGTCCGGTGGAAGCCAGTTCCAGCGGCTCAATGTATAGCCGCTTTCAAGGAAATATTCTAGCTGGTTTTACACTCAACGACAATATCAATGTCATGATGGGTGCACAGTATATGTATGACCCAATGCCAGATATGCGGCAGTTCTATCCCGAAGATTATGGTCGGGAGAACACACTACAAACAGGAATTTTTCGAACAGGCTTTGGTATTATGCGCCCGCAAAGTCCTATTCGTCAGCAATGGGGATCGCCTATTAGTGCAAATGCTCAATGGCTTAAAGTAGAAGCTGCTGGGCTGACAGTCAGCCTCTTTCGTTCATATGCTCGTTCAACAACGTGTCTCGGCTATCCACAATACAATGCCGTGTACAACGATGACGTATTCTTTGCACCAACGCTCACTATGCTGTCGGGAATGTATCAAGCGGCACTTGGGCGCACAACTCTGATATCCTCTGTAGTATATAGCCAATATGAATTAGACCCGATATCGAATTATCGCAACCTGTTTAATAATCTCGGTCCGGGCTACAAGTATGCGTTTGGCTCGATGTTTAAAGTAGAGCAACTTGTGCAGCATGCATGGTCTGACAGATTGACTGTAAGTGGTAGCCTGACAGCTGAATATTTTATCTCTGTACCCAAGACTACTGATCTCGAGTCCCCGATGGTATCAAGTGTTGGCTTACCGTATCTTCAAGGGAGAATTTTCGGTACTGCGAATGCACGTAATCCACTTGGGATAGATGCCGATATTTTTTACATACCCTATCTCAATGTAGGAGGCTTTGTACAAGCCCAATGGACGCCCATATCGCAGCTTAATGTGAATGTTGGCGGGCGGTATGATGCAAACTCGCTCTTTGGTGCGTCGCTCAACCCACGTTTTGGTGCCGTATGGTCGCCATCGCGTTCCTTCACCGCAAAAGTAATGTATGGGACAGCGTTTCTGGGTGCTGCTCCACGCTATGCATTTGAACAGTATGGTTCATTTTCGTATGACAGTGTGAATAACACATACACTGGAAGCTTTTGGAAGCTCGCTAATCCTAATCTCAAACCGATTACCTCTCAAACGGCAGAGCTAGTGCTGTTGTCGTTTCTGAATGATGACGTTAGTCTTACAGCAAGTGGTTTTATGACGGCGCTGAACGGTCTCTTTCGCGAAGTTCCTGATGCTTCCACGCTCAATCTATACGGTGGGCGATACAAAGGTTATCCTGTTTCAACGATTGTCATTTTTACCAATCAAGGTCGCCAAGTTACCTATGGTGCAACGCTCAGCGCACAGTACATCCCACTTCGTAATCAAACAACACGTGTAGAGCTTTTTGGTGCACTGTCGTGGATTGACGGAAGGATTAGTCTCACGGATAATGAGAGCGAAGGGCGCGAAATTCCATACGTCTCTCCGTTGGCGTTCAAAGGTGGTGTGCAGCTGAACCATGAACGTCTTCAGGTGAGCGCACGAGTGATTTGGCAAGACCGACAGCGTACTGTGCCCTTTCAGTCCCAAAATCCTCAGCGACGGCAGACAATTGACGGATATACGCTTGTTAATCTCACAGCACGATATACGCTGCTGTCATGGCTCGAAGCATTTGTACGTGTAGACAATGTCCTTGATGCACGCTACCGTGTTGTTGCCGATTTAACACACCCCGAAGCTGTTACTATACCTCAGTATAGTGAAATCGAGTTTCTGCGTGGAACTCCCCAGCTTCCATTACGGGCCACAGTGGGAGTACAGCTAACATTTGGGAGGAGTGAGCGGTGAGATGCTCGATAATGCTGCATGGTCGTGCGAGATGCAATGCCAGAACGCGCTTGTTCTGCATACTAGCGTTCTGGTACCTGTGGTGTGCTATCGGAGCAGCACAAGAAATGCCATTGCGCATCGAAACGCAAGCGGAAATCTTTCGTCGTGTGTTCTTGTTCAACAAATCCTTTGAAGGAAAAAAGAAGCTGAAGCTTGCTGTTGTGTATAGCAGCATTTCGAGTGATATAAAGGATAGCCTGGTTGCTGCATTTGAGGCGCAAGGTATAGCAACAACAGCAGTATTGGAATCAGCACTTGAAAAAAGCATCGCCGACGTTCAAGTAGTGTATATTAGTCCCGGCGTGCTGAACGTTGAGAAGATTTGTGCACAACATCGTATCCTGTCGATTACCGGTATCCCAATGCTTGCGCGAACTGGGAAAGCCTCAATTGCTCTTGGTATCAGAAATGGCAAGGCAAATATTATCGTTCATCGCCAGCAGTTAAAAAACGAAGCGCAGGAAATATCTGCGGAACTCCTCCAAATTGCACAGGTTATACAGTGAAGATTGTAAGGTGGTATTCGTTGTCTATGAAAAATGACAGTGTGTAGTTGTTGCATGTGAATACAGAGATGGATGATGTCTTGCGCCTGCCTATCATATGTCTGTATATGCGCTCTTTTTCTGCACCTTAGAGTGTATGCATCGCCACACGTTCCTTTGATTACGGTGAACAGCAACGATGTTGTACAATTGGAAAAACCACTAGTGTATCCTACCGTTTCCCGCTCTTACAGCATTAACGATGTTCTCAAACGTAGCACAACGCTAGAATCCACTATTGCATTTTCTGTACCAGCGACACCATACGCTGTGTGGCTGCGCTTTGATATTCGCAATAATACACACGAGCCAGTGATTGTCTGGTTCGATGATAGTGGTTTAGATACTATTCAAGTCTTCACATTTGTCGGCGAAGCGCAGAATGGAAATGTAGGGGAACAGAGTAACGTACTACAAGAGTATGCAGGCTTGACATTTTCTTCGCGCACAGCTTCCGGGCTACCAACCACAATGATATACTGTGCACGCGTAGATACTGCTCTCCAGCATGTATATATTCGGCTAGTAAGCCGTGAGCCTGTGTTTACAATGCTATACTGTGGCACGGAACATGCCATGCGAATGTTCTACAACAAACGGCTCTTGCTATATGGAATTCTTGTAGGCATGATGCTGGCGATTGTGTGCTATAATGGTTTTCTCAGCCTTATGATGCAAAGTAGTACCTATGCCTTGTACACACTCTATGGCTTATCAACAGCTACGTATGTAGCATATGTGACGGGTATGATCGTGCCTATAGCGGGGGAATACATCGCAGAAGTGCTACACGGTAGGGTTTTGCAGATTGTGATGTGTATTTCCTTTCTGAGTGTTGCATTTGCTATGCGATTCTTCCACATCACTACTACGTTAGTAGCAATGCTTCTTCCGGGGTACATTCTCCTTATCTTGCTTTCCATAGTGTGGGGGGCATTCTTCGTTGTTCGGTCGGCGAATACGGTGCTTATTAGCATAGCAATAGTGCTTTCTATGGTGTCTGTGCTATACTGTGTCGTTGTCAGTGTTATGTCTGGCATGCGAGGTAATCGTGCAGCATGGATATATCTCACAGCATGGTCTCTTGTGCTGTGTTCATTGTTTATTGTTCCTCCCTCGTTAGAGGGTTGGATACCATTTTCTCCTGCGATGCTTGCGCTTCCGAATATAGCAGCGGCTGTTGAGTTGTTACTGATGTCATTTGCACTAGCCTATCGGATTCGGCAGTTGCAGAGAGAGCGTCAGCAGGTGCTACTGGAGAATGAACGCATACTGCGCGAGCAGCAGACACTCTTGGAACGCCAAGTTCGTGAGCGAACACAAGAATTGGCGGAAGCCAATATACAGCTGAGCAGAGCGAATGAAGAGATTCAACGGCAGCTCGAAGTGCAAGCTGAACAAGCACAACAGATTGAATATGCAAATGTAGAGCTCCAGGAAGCGATGAGTAATCTTGCCCTGATGAACAACGAGCTGCAAGAAAAGAATCAAGCGCTGGTGAATGCCGAACAGTTTCGTTTGAATATGCTCAGTGTAGTGTCGCATGACCTGAAAAATCCTATTGTTTCCATCACTGGCATAGCATCCGTATTGCTGGACAGTCCGAAGCTAGATGAGCGAATGCGTGAGGCTTTGCGGTATATTGCAGAATCTGGTGAAAGAATGGGTATGCTAGTGCGAGATCTACTTGATACAGCTGCACGCAGTATGGGAAATATTGTGCTGCATAAAGCACCTGTCGAGCTTTGTAGCCTTACATCGGGCGTCGTAGCACATCACCAGTACGCAGCTGAACGCAAGCATCAGTCGTTTCTGTTAGGGTATAGGTGTGAAGTATGGGTCATGGGCGATACGCAGCGCTTGTTTCAAGTATTCGATAATCTTGTGAGCAATGCTATCAAGTACTCGCCTGAGGGTGGAACAATCTGGATTGATGTTGATGTAGCAGATGATACTCACGCCATATGGAGTATCCGCGATGAGGGTATAGGATTTACAGAGGAAGATAAGCTCAAGGGGTTCGAGTTTTTTCAGCGGCTATCGGCACAACCAACTAGCGGTGAATCATCGCACGGAATTGGCTTAGCAATTGCCCGCCAGATTGTAGAGTTGCATCAAGGAACAATAAACATTGTAAGCAAGGAAGGCGAAGGAGCAAGGATTGTTGTACAGCTGCCACTACTACAGCAGGCGACGTGATAGGATTGTCCCTAACAGTAATGTGCTAGCACAGTACAAATAGTGAACATGGCTATGCAAGCGTGGACAAACTCATGGCGCTATGCGTTTTATGGAGCGTTGTTTGGAACCTTTTTCCCTAGTATTGCTACTGTGATTCGTGTGGCGCAATATGAAAGTAGTGAGAATGCGGTATGGCATATCATTGTGAACGATCCGCTGTTCTGGATTATTGCTACTGCGCCATTCTTTCTAGGGTTGTTTGCCTATATTGCTGGGGTAAAGCAAGATGCTACAGAGCAAGCATTGCACCGTCTTGCAGAAGAACAGGCGGCCACTGAACAGAAAGTGCATGATGCTATTGCTATTATTCAGCAACAAGAAGAACAAGCTCGCCAAAAAGATGCAGTAATGCTTGCGATGACCGAACAAGCACTTGAAGAAATTTCCTTTGCACATAAAATGCAATCGGAATTTCTCGCTAATCTTTCTCACGAACTTCGTACGCCCATAGCTTCTATCCTTGCTGCGATAGAAATCTTGCAAGAGTGGGTTTCTAGTGCTGATGCCAGAGTGTTTCTAGATGTGATGTACCGTAGTGGAAATGCCTTGCTCAGGATTATTAACGATTTGCTCGATATCGTGCATTTGGAAGCAGAGCGCCTCTGTGCACGGCCAGAGCCGACAAGTATTCAAGACCTTGTAGCAAGTGTTACCAATCTCTTTGCGGTGAGTATTCTCCAGAAGAATCTTGACATCCAGGTTTTGCTAGATGGTAACCTTCCAGCAATGGTGATGATTGACGGAAAACGTGTGCGGCAAATTCTGTACAATCTTGTTGGGAATGCTGTGAAGTTTACCGAGCAAGGTTCTGTCGTGGTGGAAGTTGTCTGGCTCGCTGGCAGTGAGCATCGTAGAGCGCATATACAGTTCATAGTGCGTGATACAGGTGTTGGTATGACAGCAGAATTTCAGCGCCATCTCTTTGAGAAGTTTCACCAGCAAGACGGTAGTTCTACACGCTTGCATGGAGGATTGGGCATAGGGCTTGCTCTAGTAAAGGGACTAGTAGATGTGCTTGGTGGTACAATTGAGGTTTGGTCAGAGGTTGATGTTGGCACTTGTGTTACTGTAGCATTGCCTGTCGAGGATACTGGAGCAGAAGAAAAAACACAAGCGTATGGTGTTACTACATGAACAAACGACGCAACGGCAAGTGTGGTATAAGAATCTGACTGTTCGTGTTGTGCTTTGCATGTGTATTGGCATTGTATTAGGAATGACCGCTCCTGAAGCTGCTGTGTTGCTCAAGCCGTTAGCAGATATATTCGTCAAGCTTGTCAAAATGGTCATTGCGCCAATCGTCTTTATTACAATTGTAACGGGCATAGCAGCAGTGGGAAACTTGCGAACAGTTGGGAGTGTTGGCATCAAAGCATTTGTATACTTTCAGATAACCACGGTAGCAGCACTTGGAATCGGTCTAGCTGTGGTGAACGTTGTGCAGCCCGGTTATGGTATTGATGTTTCTGGAACAGCACGTGCCGATGTATCGCGCTATACTCGTGTAGGTGAGTATACATCAGCGCTAGAGTTTGTTATGAATATTGTTCCTGAGTTTGCTCTAGGAGCATTCATTGGCGGCAATATGCTGCAAGTCTTGTTTTTTGCACTGGTATTTGGAGTAGCGCTTGCGGGTATGGGTGAGAATGGTGCGCCAATTTGTCGGGGACTGGAACGCATAGGGGCGGTATTTTTCCGCATTGTGAGCATGATTATGCAGATAGCCCCACTTGGTGCGCTTGGTGCTATTGCATTCACTGTGGGAACGTTTGGTCTGGAGGCGCTGGCAAAGCTTGCCCAACTTATGGGAGCAGTGTATCTTGCCTGTGCTATATTTGTCTTTGGAATGCTCAACGCAGTGTTGAGGTATTACAAAGTCTCGCTGTGGAACGTGCTGCGTGGGATTCGTGATGAACTCTGGATTGTTCTTGGAACATCATCGTCGGAAAGTGTGCTGCCGCGCATTATGACGAAACTTGAGCGGTTCGGTTGTAGTAAGCATATTGTTGGGCTTGTTGTTCCTACGGGGTATTCGTTCAACCTCGATGGTACAGCAATCTATCTTGCAATGGCGACTATCTTTATTGCGCAAGCTTTTGCGATTAAGCTATCGTTTGCTCAGCAACTCTCTATCATGGGAATATTGCTGATAACCTCAAAGGGTGCAGCAGGCGTTACGGGTTCAGGGTTTGTAACCCTTGCAGCGACGCTTTCAGCGACACACATTCTGCCTGTAGAAGGTCTTGCGCTATTATTAGGCGTTGATAGATTCATGTCCGAAGCACGCGCACTTACCAATCTGGTTGGAAACGTCGTGGCAACGATTGCTGTTGCCTGTAGTGAAGGAGAGTTCCAGATGCAAACTGCTGCTTTTGAGAAAGAAGAGTAGCAAGAAATGATGTAGCACGGTGGGAGGTGTTTTCTTCTGTATAGCGCTGCACTTCTATGTTCAAGGAAGGAGTGCAAGACAAAATTTCCGTGTTGTGTTTGCAGTTTTTTTCATATTTTCCGTATCGACATGTCAAAACGAATTCGCCGCGCACGAATAATAGTAAGCCCGCGATAACGCCGCCTAGCCTAGCGGAAGCACTGTGCATGTATCTTTCAGCGCCACGAGAGCGTGTGTGTTCTATCGATAGCTAGTTCCTTTTTATCCACCTTCAAATTCTGTAGAGCTATGGTGCAAGAAGTAGAAAAAATCTGGCTGAAGTCCTATCCCAAAGGCGTTCCTGAGCATATCAACCCCGACCGTTTTCCGTCGCTCCTAGAATTTATGGATGATTGCCTACAGCAATATGGCGATAGACCGGGATATGAGAATTTGGGTGTGGTGCTAACTTACAATGAGGTTCACAGGCTTGCCCTTCAATTTGCTGCATTTTTGCAAAAGCGTGGCTTTAAGAAAGGCGATCGTATTGCTGTGCAAATGCCCAATCTTATTCAGTATGCAGTTGTAGTCATGGGTGCGCTGCGTGCGGGCTTAACTGTTGTGAACACTAATCCTCTCTATACGCCGCAAGAGATGCGGCACCAGTTTAATGATTCCGGTGCAACAGCAATTGTGATTGTCGAAAACTTTGCTGCAAATCTGCAAAGTATTCTTGCCGAAACGCAAATTCACACAGTGATTATTACCGAAGTAGCTGATATGGTACCTGGAATCAAAGGCTGGCTGATGAATGCTGCCATCAAGTATATAAAAAAGATGGTACCACCCTACGATATTCCAAATGCAATCATGCTCAAGGATGCTTTGAACGAAGGTGCAAAAGCACAGTATACAAAGCCCGATATCAAAAGCAACGATCTTGCATTTTTGCAATACACAGGGGGTACAACGGGTGTTTCCAAAGGGGCGATGCTAACGCACAGAAATATTCTGTCGAACATGGAGATGCTCGTTGCGTGGATGTTTCCTAAGCTCAAAAATCCCGGTGAAGAGATTATTATTACCGCACTTCCACTCTATCACATTTTCGCTTTGACGTTCAACTTTTTCGGTCCAATGCGGTATGGAGCAAAGAATGTTTTGATTACTAACCCGCGTGATATGGACGCCTTTGTCGAAGAACTAAAGAAGCATAAGTTCACTGTTATCAGTGGTGTGAACACGCTCTTCAACGGTCTGCTGAATCATCCTGAGTTCACAAAATGCGATTTCTCGCGCTTAAATATTACGCTAGGCGGTGGTATGGCAGTGCAAGATGCTGTTGCGGAAAAATGGGAAAAGGTAACGGGCTGTGTGCTGTATGAAGCGTATGGTCTGACGGAAACGTCGCCGGGTCTTACGGTGAATCCAATGGACGGAACGCACCGCCGTGGGTATATTGGGTTGCCCTTACCGAGTACGGAAATTGGTATCTTCAACGATAACAATGAGATGGTACCAATAGGAGAGCGTGGTGAAATCTGGGCACGCGGTCCGCAGATTATGCTAGGATACTGGCAACGCCCTGAAGAAACAGCGAATGTTATGCATAACGGCTGGTTCAAGACAGGTGATATCGGTGTAATGGATGAAGATGGTTTTATCAAAATCGTGGACAGGAAAAAAGAAATGATTCTCGTGTCGGGCTTTAATGTGTACCCAAATGAAGTAGAAAATGTCATTGCTATGCATCCGAAAGTACTAGAGGTTGGAGTGATTGGTGTACCCGATGAGAAGTCCCATGAAGCTGTTAAAGCCTTCATTGTGAAGAAAGACCCCAGCTTAACTGCCGAAGAGATTAAAGAGTTCTGTAAACAGCACCTGACAGGATATAAAGTACCAAAACATGTAGAGTTTCGTAATGAGCTGCCTAAAAGCAACGTGGGTAAGATACTACGTCGCCTCTTGAGAGAGTGATACTACAGGAAAACAATCCTAGTTCAAGACACTCATAGCACCAGAGCCCTTCAGGTAACGGCACTGCAAGCAAATGTGCCTTTCCTGCAGGGCTTGTGTGCTGTTTAGGCGTATAGATATCTTCATATCACGTTGATAAATCAGAACATAAATCAGAACGATGCTGTGTAGAATTTTAGTGGTGTAGGGTGTATGTTTCAGTGGCGGTATAATGCAAAAACCATTGGAATGCTGTGTTCTAATGTACTTGTCTGGAGCATGTGCATGCCATTGTACCTGTCAGCAAAGCCCAATTTATGGCCTTCCGCACAAATGGTATTTCAGCATGTAGCAATAGAACATGGACTTCCTCAAAATAGCGTCTTTGCAATTACACAAGATCATCATGGATTCTTGTGGTTTGGCACACAAGATGGCTTATGCCGATATGATGGATACAGTGTTAGGGTATTCCGTCATAACCATAAAGCTCCGTATTCCCTACGCAGTAACTATATACGGAGTTTATTATTCGACCATAAACAGCATTGTTTGTGGGTAGGAACATTTGGCGGTGGCTTGAATCGCTACGACTACTATACCAATCGTTTTACGGCGTTTGTCCACGATACACGTCATCCACACAGTATAGCGGATAACAACATTCTAGCATTATACCAAGACTGTGTAGGAAAAATTTGGGTCGGAACTGAACAAGGAGGCCTAAGTCTGTTTGACCCTGCAACAGGAACAGCGCGGAACTTCGTGCATACAGCACAAGATACTAGAAGCTTGCCAGCGAATCGAGTATCTGCCATTACAGCAGATGTGCGCAACACTCTCTGGATTGCAACGCTAGGCGGAGGATTATGTTTTTTCAAACCGCATGATTCCTCATTTGTTCGGATGTATTTTGATGCACCCTATGAGTTTGCTCCACGAGGTATTCTTAGGGAGTGGTTTTATACCACCAACGACAAGGAGTTTGCTCAGGCGTTCCCTCATGCCGCTATGCCTGAAAATAGCTACATTACAGCACTATATGCTGACCCTGAGGGGATATTGTGGGTAGGAACCCGCGGAGGAGGACTCCTTCGGGTAGATGTGCAGCAGCGTCAGTGGGAACGAGTATTGTATACTGCTGCAGAGGTGATGATATGGAATAAGCGTCTTACACCAGCAGCTTCGAATGATGTATTTTCTGTATGCCCCGACAACAAAGGAAATATATGGGTAGGCTTTGACGGACGTGGTGTGAGTGTCTATCATCATTACGGTGGTATGACTGTGTCGTGTGTTCACGACCCTTATAACCCCACCAGCATTAGTGATAATATGATACGTGCGCTATACTGCGATAATGCTGGTACAATGTGGATTGGTACGTCGATAGGTGGTGTGAATCAATACGCTGCTGGAGCACAGCGGTTTACAACGTATCGTCATGAGCCGTTGAATCCTCAAAGTCTTTCATCTGATGTTGTGCGAGCGTTTGCTGAAGACAAGGATGGAACGGTGTGGATAGGAGTTATCGATGGTGGGCTGAATCGTTTCATTCGCAGTAAAGGTATATTCGAACGCCATAATTATGTTCCACCTGGTGATACGGCGCTAGGTGCAGAAGATGTTTGGGCACTTGCAGCAGCAAAAGATGGTACACTGTGGATAGGAACACAGAATGGATTATTTGCGTATCATCCTCGGACAAGGAAACGCCGTGTCTATCGCCATCGACCTCAGGATTCGCACTCGCTGTCGAGTAATGTTATTCGTTGTTTACATATTGACCGTGATGGTACGCTGTGGGTAGGAACAAACTTTGGTGGTTTGTGCAGATTGAATGCGGAATCGCAGACATTTAGGCGTCTATGCTTTAGTGTTCATAATGATAGTGTTGTTGTAGGGTCGGATATGCCGTCGGATGCTATCCGAGCAATACTTCATGCCTCTGACGGCACACTGTGGATTGGAACAGTCAACTTAGGAGTTATCGTTCTTGATAAACAGCATAACCGTATTAGGGCAGTATATCGGCATGATGAAAATATCCCAGAATATGGGCTGAGTAACAATACAGTACGCTGCTTTCACGAAGACACGCATGGGAATATATGGGTTGGAACACTTGACGGGCTGAATTGTATTAATCCAAGAACGGGTGTTATACAAAGGTTTACGGAATCTGACGGGTTGCCAAATGATGTTATCTACGGCATTCTGGAAGATGCTGCGGGATTTCTTTGGCTTACAACAAATAAAGGGCTAGTGCGCTTTCATGTATCAACAATGGCATGTACGTTGTACACACGCCAGGACGGTCTACAACATAATGAATTTAATGGTAATGCTGTACTCCATGGTTCCGATGGAGGCTTGTATGTGGGAGGAATTGGTGGCTACAGCATGTTTTATCCCGACGGTATTCGCGATAATCAGTATATTCCACCTGTAGTCATTACAAACTGTGCGGTGTTCGGAAAGAATATAGAGTTCGATACAGCTATCAGTGAGCGCACAATGATAGAGTTGCCGTATATGTACTCAAGTTTTACGTTAGAATTCGTCGCACTCAATTTTGTTGGTAGTTCGAAGAATCGCTATCGCTACATCATGGAGGGTTTCGATAAGCAGTGGGTAGAAGCGGGAACGCGCCGGGAGGCTGTATATACCAATGTTGAGCCGGGAGAATATATATTCCGTGTACAGGCAAGCAATAATGATGGAGTTTGGAATACTCGTGGTGCTGTATTGCATATCCGTGTTATTCCACCATGGTGGGGAACATGGTATTTCCGTCTCAGCATCGGTCTAGCAGTAATTCTTGGTACGCTTGCTACATATCAAGCACGAGTGTATGCTCTACGCCAGAGTACACGGCGCTTGGAACAACTTGTTCAAATGCGTACACAAAGCTTGCAAGAAACTAATCACAAGCTTGAGCAGGCTCACGAAGAAATTCAACGTCAAATGATAGCACAGCAAGAACAAGCACTCGAACTTCAGCGAGCTTATAAGCAGCTCGACGGCATCAATGAGATGCTTGTTGCGCGTAATCACGAGCTTACACATCTGAACAATGAAAAGAATGAGCTTCTAGCTATTGTGTCGCATGATCTCCGAAACCCTCTTGTGGCAACCCTGCTTGCTGTGAAGCTCTTGCGACAACGCTTTAGTGAACTCTCTCAGACAGAGGTATTTGAGTATCTGGCAAAGATACAAAGCGCGAGTGAGCAAATGCTAGACTTCATTGGAAAGCTGCTGGATATCAATGCCCTTGAAATGGGAAAGGTACGCGTGGATATTGTACCCTGTAATCTTGACGCTATAACACGAACTGTGCTTGATGCATACCAAGCGCGTGTTGCAACAAAGCGCATTACTCTGCATTACCAGCAGAATGGTGTGCAGCCAATTGTGTACGCAGATACCGTTTTACTGCCACAAGTTCTCGACAATCTGCTATCGAATGCGGTCAAATATTCACCGTTAGGTTCAGATATCATTGTTCGTATCTGCAAAGCGGAATCGGGTGCGTTGCGCTGGGAAGTTCAAGATCAAGGACCTGGCATCGCTGAGCAAGATAAGTACAAACTGTTTCAAAAGTTTGTACGGCTCTCGGCACGTCCAACAGGTGGCGAGCACAGTACGGGCTTAGGGCTGAGCATCGTGA
>JANWZB010000199.1 GCA_025055035.1 Candidatus Kapaibacterium sp. | reverse complement strand
AAGAAGCGAACGCAAAATTACATGCCTTTCGCAAAACAAGCAAACATTTAGAACACTACCACAGTAGATATTTTTTGGAAAAGAGAGCATCAACGCATATATTTGTGCTTCATAAGCACTGCTTAATAGCATAGATTATGCTTTCATATATTGTTTGACGCTCAAGGTCAAGTCCCGTGCGACTACGGCAGACCCAACCCCGTCAGGTCCGGAAGGAAGCAGCGGTTAGTGTGTCCGTAGGGCGATGCGGCTAGCTTGGCCTTCTTTTTTGCTCACTAGCGCTACTCGTGCCCAGCGTTTTCGCATAGCTATTTAAGTGCTCGACGCTTCCCATCACGTATAAAACACCATCACGTATAAAACAAATGTAGGCTTCACTAGCGTCACCACAATTACAGTGTAATCGCACATGAGAACTCGATTGCACATCACACTAAGCACACATAGGCATGGAGAAAGAAATTTTTATCAACGCCACTTTGAGTGAGATTCGCGTTGCTATCACGGAAAATGGTCGGCTTGCTGAGCTATTTTGGGAGCTCCCTGAAAAAGAACGCCATGTGGGGAATATTTATCTTGGGCGTGTAGAGCGCATCGTACAAGGCATGAATGCTGCGTTTATAGACATTGGCGAGGACCAGGATGCTTTTCTCCACTTCTCTGATGCTGGTGAATTAGACGCTGACAGTGAAAGTGATGATGAACATGACAGTGAGGATGATGAATCATCGCTTTTAGGCACTGCTTCTCCGCTTGATTCACCATCGGCTCAGAATGACGAAGAACTTTCCGATGTAGCAGCTATTGCTCTACGCAGAAAAGCAAGTCCATCTGTTGCTACAAATGCCCCGACGTTTTTCACACGGCGTGTCGGCGAAGTGACGATCAGTCTTGAGGTTGGGCAGTTTGTGATTGTACAGGTAACACGTGAGGCATATGGCACCAAAGGACTGCGCGTTACAACAAAAATCTCCTTACCTGGACGCTACCTCGTGCTCCTACCATTTGGTAGCGCTATTGGTGTTTCGAAGAAAATTTGGGATTTTAAGGAACGCAAAAGACTTCGAGCTATAGCGAAATCTCTTCTTCCTGATGATATTGGCTGTATTGTACGCACGGAAGCTGCTGAGCAAGATGATGCCATCCTACGCAAAGACTTAGGCGATTTGCTTCAAACGTGGCAACGCATCGAAGCACAGGTTAAGGCACTCGAAGAACCCGAGCCAATGCTACTTCACAAAGATGTGAGCTTAGCCCGTGCACTAGTGCGCGACCTCCTGACCGCCGATGTCAAGCATTTGATTGTAGACTCTGAGCAGCTATACCGAGATCTACGAGCATATGCTGAATGGTCTGCACCTCATCTTGCACACAAAGTAAAATGGTACGCAGTGAAAGAACCTATCTTTGAAGCTTTTGGTCTAACTCAAGAAATAGAGCGTTCGACAGCACGCAATGTCCCTCTACCTTATGGTGGGTATCTTGTATGGGATTATACTGAAGCAATGACCGTTGTGGACGTCAATAGTGGACGCTTTGTTGGCGACCGCGACCAAGAAGTCAATGCTCTACGCACGAATCTGGAAGCTGCCCGCGAAGTTGCGCGCCAAATCCGCTTGCGCGATATTGGCGGAATGATTGTTATAGACTGCATCGACATGGTACAGGAACAAAATCGCCGCCGTGTTGTCGAAGAGCTGTATCGAGCCACACGTGCCGACCGTGCACAGGTTACTGTTTATCCAATCACGCAATTAGGGCTACTGCAGATGACACGCAAGCGCGTTCGCCAGAATATTGTGCAAATTGTCAATCAGCCTTGCCCTGTGTGTAACGGCACAGGTATGGTACGCTCGGTAACAACAGTCATCAGCGAGATAGAACGGTGGCTACGACGATTTACCACAATTACACGGCAAGTTCGCGAATCTCCAACATCGCGCACTAGCACTAAGGTTTCAAATATAGCGTTCGTACGCAATCGCTCAGAGCGAGAATTTACGCTGATTCTCCGAGTACACCCCTGTATTGCACAAGAGCTCACTGCCGGAACATTGTCCAAGCTTCATCGTTTGATGTTACGGTTCTTTCTCAAAATTCGGCTTGAGCAGAATGAGCATCTGCGCTATGAAGAGTTTCGTTTCTTCTCCATACGGCAGCAGCGCGATATTACCGACGAATACCGTTAATACACTATTGTAACCGCAGTTATAGCACGTTATGAGCACTAGCATCCATGATGTTATCATCATTGGTGGAGGATTGGCAGGATTAGCAGCAGCACAAGAGCTGAGTATACGCAACATATCGTGGCTTTTACTCGAAAGTACAGACCGCCTCGGTGGGCGCGTTGCTACTGATGTAGTTGACGGATTCCTCCTCGACAGAGGATTTCAAATTTTGCTGGACGCATACCCTGAGGCTCGGCGCATCCTAGACTATGGCGAGCTGAATCTCCGACCATTCTTCGCAGGCGCACGCATATGGCTCGGCAGCCGTTTTACTACTGTCGCTAATCCATTCATACATCCTCGCTACGCTCTACAGACGCTCATTTCGCCTGTCGGCACGCTCTCAGATAAGTTTGCTATTATCACTCTTCGCTCTATGCTCCTACAGAGCTCAATCGAAGATATTTTCGACCGACCAGAGCGTACAACACTACAGTATTTCCGAAGCTTTGGTTATAGTGATACAATTCTTCAGCGCTTTCTGCAGCCATTTTTCAGCGGTATCTTCCTCGACAACAAGCTCGAAACTTCAAGCCGCATGCTTGAATTCGTATTCAAGATGTTTGCTTCTGGTCGAGCTACCTTGCCAGCTGCTGGTATGCAACGTATTCCACGACAAATGGCAATGCATCTTG
>JANWZB010000198.1 GCA_025055035.1 Candidatus Kapaibacterium sp. | reverse complement strand
AATCGATGATTTCACCTGTGCTATTACAGAGCAGACCTCTGCACGTGCAGGTGCAAGTGAAATTTACAATGAGTTCTAGTGAACGTGGCGACAAACAACATGGTATGTTTCACAAAACAATGCTGTATGAGTATGCAGTATATTCGAGAAGTTTTTCTGCTTATCTTCATCAGTTATGGGATAGGTCTGACATCACCTGTAGGTTCTCTTTATGCCCAAAATGCTTCTCACGCTCTTCTGCAGTCTGGACCCATGCTAGGATACGCGCAGATGCGAGAGGTAGCACTATGGGTACAAACAAAGCAACCCGCGCGTGTGAAGTTTGTGTACTATGAAACAACACAAGCTTCGGTACGCTACGAAACACAGGAAGTACTGACATCACGTGAGAATGCATATGTAGCACACTGCTATGCCACGGAAGTTGAGCCTGGGCGGAGATACACATATGAACTGTACATTAATGGTAAAAAGGTTAGTCGTCCGTATCGTATGGAATTTCAAACGCTTCCGCTGTGGCAATGGCGTAGCGATCCACCAACATTCAAAATTGCAACAGGGAGCTGTTCGTACATCAACGAACCTCAGTATGATCGTCCGGGAAAACCGTATGGTAGTAACTACCAAATTTTTAGTGCTATTCATGCATGCCGTCCTGATGCTATGGTATGGTTGGGTGATAATATCTATTTACGCGAGCCAGACTGGACATCACGCACGGGCATACTAAAGCGCTATACTCATACACGATCTATACCTGAGCTACAGCCGTTGCTTGCCTCTACGCACCATTATGCTATTTGGGACGACCATGATTACGGTCCGAACGATGCTGACCGCTCGTTCTGGGCAAAGCATTGGACATATGAAGCATTTAGGCTCTTTTGGGCAAATCCTAGCTATGGCATAGAAGGTAAGCCAAGTTGTATAACCCACGCTGAATGGGGAGATGTGGAGTTGTTTATGCTGGATAACCGCACATTTCGTTCACCTAACAGCCGCAAAACGGGAGAGCGCCGCATGCTTGGCGACGAACAAATTCAGTGGCTCATAGATGCACTCTCTTCGAGTCGTGCAACATTTAAAATTATTGCTGTTGGTGGTCAGGTTCTCAATCCGCTGGCTATCTACGAGAATTACGCAACATTCCCCGAAGAACGCCAAAAGCTCTTAGACTTGATTGAAAAAGAAAATATCAAAGGGGTCGTTTTTCTGACAGGCGACCGCCATCATACTGAACTGAACAAGCTAGAACGTGCAGGTACATATCCCTTATATGAATTTACCATCTCGCCGCTAACTGCAGGAACAAGCCCAAGAGCTGCAGAGGAAGCAAATCCTCTACGTGTACCGGGAACATTCGTTGGTGAGCATAATTTTGCTCTTTTGGAATTTAGTGGTCCGCTGAAAGACCGAGTACTCAAGTGTACTGTCTATAATGCCGATGGTAAGGAGCTGTGGAGCTACAGCATCAAAGCAAGTGAATTACGCTAGTATTGCGTAGCAATCAATCCAGAGCTTGCACCAATACGCAGTCTTCCAGAAATAGAGCCCAGCGGTACTATAGGAGAGACTTTATCGGCATTAGCGATAACATGCCACGTTCCTTCTGGCATAGACAGCTCTACAGGCTTGGTGAGATTGCCATTGAGTATAACAATAAAAGCTTTGGGATATCCCTTGACAGCAGAATTGTGCCGAATGCGAAAGGCAATACTGTGATCGTCATAAGTGTCGAGAAATTCAATATCATCTTTTGTTGCACTTCCAAATGCATTAGGATATATGCGACGCAGCGCTATTAAGCCCTTGTAGTAGTTCAATAACTCTTTGTTTGCTATGGCGTGGTAGTAATTGATGTAGTTTGTTGCGTTATCCTTATTGTAGCTATTGCGGTCAATCATCATTGCGCGTGGTTCGTGTGGATTTCCCGGAGCAATAACCTTGCTACGAGCGTACTCTTGCCCAGAGTGTATCATGATTGGTCCTTGTGTGGAAAATAAGTACAGTGCTGCCAGCTTGTTCAGTTGAAGTTGGAGAGGTGTCAGGCGAGCATGGTTGTTTATATCGCTAATGACTGTATGCATTGTACATTCGCCTAGTCCGATTCTGATAAAGTCTCCAAGCGTTTCATCGTCGTGCGATTCTAAATAACTAATGCTGTGTTCTTTCCGAAGAAAAAGTCCACCGTCTTCGCGTAATGTACCATTGATAAAGGCTTGCTCAGATTGCTTTGTGTTATTTCCTTGGTGTTTGCCAAAGATGAAGCCCAAGCCGTCATGAGGATTCTGACCCTTGACACCATTGCGTATCTGGTCATTCCATGAAGCCCACCCAATGTCGCTAAACATACGAGGCTCGTATTTGTTTCCGCCCCATGGTTCAGCAATAAGTAGGACGTGGGGATTGATAGCCTGTGCTTCGCGTATGATTTCCTCACAGGTTTCGCGGTCGAGCATAGCTGCTAGGTCAAACCGAAAGCCGTCAATGTGATATGCTTTCATCCAATATTTCACGCTTTCAATAATGAGTCGCCGTGCCATGCGTCGCTCAGTTTTAAAATCATTGCCGCAGTATGAAGTATTGATATAGTTTCCTGCGCTGTCAGTTCGAAAGTAGTAATGCTTGTCAATGTATTTGAAGGGATTTGCATCAAAATCTGAAACATGGTTGTACACAACGTCCATAATGACAGCAATGTTTTGTTTGTGTAGCGTGCGAACGAGATCTTTTAGCTCACGCACAGCCCGACCGTCGGCACCACTCCATTGATGAGGTGCGAGAGTACTTTCGCTTGCGTAGTATGATTCAGGGGCAAAGTAAAAGCTTGTCATGTAGCCCCAGTGATTGCGCTCATAGGGATTGGCGTCGTTATAGACTCCATACTGTATGCGCACAGAAGTATCGCGGT
>JANWZB010000197.1 GCA_025055035.1 Candidatus Kapaibacterium sp. | reverse complement strand
GCTTTGATGTCCTCGGTCAGCTCACCTTTTAGAGTTATAAGAAGGTCGGAGTTAAGAATTTCCAGATTATATTGATCCTCAAAGACTCGACCAGCAGGTGCCGTTGCTGAGCCAATAGCAAAGCGCTGCGAGCGACGGTCTTCATATCCGTCGCGTCCAATGCGCCACGTTACATCAAGCCACGATGTAGGATTCCAGGAGCTTTCAATCGAGGTAATCAAGCGGTCTACTTGGTCGCGGAAGGGATTTTCATTGACAGTCCAGTACGGATTGTCAAAGCCGCTTGTCAGTATCCCTCCAACAGCCACCAAGCCGCGGAAGGAGCGCGGAGCGCCATTAGCAAGGCGATATGCCGAGGGGTCCGAAGCAGGGTTTGACGAACCAAAGGTAAGGTCGAATGTCGGAGGCGTCCGCAGCAAACCTAGCATCACCCCTGACGTGTTCGATCCCTGCTCAATCCGTATGCCACCTGAGCGAATGTAGTTCATCGAACCACCAACTTTTAGGGTGGGCGACAACTGGTAGCTTCCACCTACACGTGCACTGATACGGTCAAAATAGTTATTGGGAACAATGCCATTTTGGCGTAATTGACCAAATGATGCGAAGTATGAGCCAAATTGGTTATTTCCATTAATAGACAAGTTATTCTCAAAGCGCGTACCTGTGCGGAAGAAGACGTAGGGATCGTACGTACGTGCTGGGCGACCAGAAGCATAGCGTGGGTCGGCCGATGTTACAAGGCGACCGTTCTTATCCCAGTTTGCTTGATAGTCCGGATCGTCCACAAAGCGCAGATCGGCGATACGCGGACCCCATGAGCGGAAGCGTAGTGCGGCATTCGCAGCATCGGGATGCCCAAGCTGACCGTTAAGACCTTGCGCATACGTATTTTGTAGTTCAGGAAGTTTATTCGCATTATCGAAGCCTACCATACTGCTAAAATTCACACTCATCTGGCTCACACCTTCGCGTCCACGCTTTGTTGTGATGACAATTGCTCCACCAGCAGCTTGTAAGCCGTACAGAGCAGTTGCAGCAGGACCTTTCAAAACATTGATACTTTCAATGTCTGATGGGTTGATATCTACCGCCCGATTTGAATACGCCACACTTCCTGTTAGTGCACCCGATGCAAACTGACTATTATCTATCGGCACGCCATCAACAACAAAGAGCGGCTGATTGATGCCAGTAACAGAAATTGCGCCACGAATTTGGACGAATGCTGCACCGCCAGCGGCACCTGAGGAGTTGGTTACTTGCACGCCTGCAACGCGGCTTGCCAGAGCACTCACAAGGTTTGTTTCGCGCGCTTGCACCATTGTTTCGCCTTTCACTTCCTGAATCGCATAGCCAAGCGTTTTCTTCTGCTGGCTCACACCAATCGCTGTTACTACTAGTTCTTCTGTTTGCAGAATATCCTCTGCTAGGCTCACATCAATGTTATCACCTGTAATATTGACTTCCTTCTTTTTGAAGCCAATATACTCAAATACTAGTTTCGAGGCATCGGCAGGCACAGTCAGCGAGTATGTACCATCTTGCCTTGTAAACGTGCCCCGTGCCATTCCTTTAACCATAACTTTTACACCACCCATTGCTTTGCTGTCGGCGGCATTTGTTACCTTACCGGTAATTGTCCGCGTTTGTGCATGAGCGGTAGCAAAGGAGCTCAGTACTAGTGCTCCTACAAGAACAATGCGTAGTATATTGCCCATAACCACCAAAAATTGTGAGTGAGACAAACGCAATAGCGCAGCAGGCTATTGCAGAGTTGAGATGAGGATTTGCGTTATGTCGCTGCCAGCACACAGTATTTTCATTTTTTATATTAGGCGTTATTCTATAACCCGCTGGCACATCGTCCCTCGCTGTGTGTTTACACTGCACACGCTCGCTATACACACACGATCGCAGACCGCAACTTCGTATTTTTTCTTGGCATCACAAAAATTTTTTTACGGTTTCCGACTGTAGCTATGACCACGGCTACATAGCATGGCGTACTTCTATGCATTACTCTTCGATTCCAGACATTTTTGTAAGTTTGTGCTTTGCACATTGTTCACAACTGTGTTTTGTTCAGGAAGATTCATTGTTTGTATGCAGTACTATTCGAATATTCTAGAGATGATAGGTTCGACGCCCCTTGTGCGTCTTAACCGTGTTACGGAAGGGATTCAAGCAACAGTACTAGCCAAGATGGAGAGTCGCAATCCGGGCGGATCGGTGAAAGACCGCATTGGAATTGCAATGATTGAAGCAGCAGAGCGTGAAGGACGCTTACAGCCCGGTGGGCTAATTATCGAACCCACCAGCGGAAATACTGGTATTGGGCTTGCTCTTGCAGCACGCATCAAGGGCTACCGGTGCTTGTTTGTTATGACAGAAAAAGCCTCTGTAGAGCGTGTGCGCTACTTGCGTGCGCTTGGCGCGGATGTGCTGATTGTTCCCTCAGCAGCAAAGTCTCACTCGCCTGAATACTACTTCAACACAGCAAAACGCCTTGCTGAGGAACTGCCAAATGCCGTGATGCTAAACCAATACGACAACCCTGCAAACCCCGATATACACTATCGCACAACCGGTCCTGAAATTTGGCGTGATACAGAGGGCAAGGTTACACACTTTGTCGCTGGGATTGGCACAGGTGGTACTATCTCCGGAACAGCACGGTATCTGAAAGAACAAAATCCTCACATCAAGGTCATTGCTGCTGATCCACTCGGCTCTTCGATTAAAACATTCAAGGATACTGGTCGGCTTGTTGATGCACTCCCCTATCTTGTCGAAGGGGTAGGACAAGAGCGCATTCCGGGTAATTTAGTCCTGCCACTCATTGACGAAGTTATGAACATCACCGACAAAGAATCCTTTATGATGGCACGCCGGCTAGCCCGCGAAGAAGGCATTTTTTGTGGTGGCTCGTCGGGTATGAATGTTG
>JANWZB010000196.1 GCA_025055035.1 Candidatus Kapaibacterium sp. | reverse complement strand
CGTCAGGGTGGATATCAGAATCGTCAGGGTGGATATCAGAATCGTCAGGGTGGATATCAGAATCGTCAGGGTGGATATCAGAATCGTCAGGGTGGATATCAGAATCGTCAGGGTGGATATCAGAATCGTCAGGGTGGATACCAAAAGAATCGTCATAGCCAACCTAAGCGTTCTACCCGCCCACGTCAGCAACCCAAACAGCAGCGTAAACAACAAGTAGGGCATCTTGTCTCGCTGCCACGCATGCTAGCAATTCAGCAATTCGCATGTCGTAAAATTGCGGTGGACTATATTCGTAATGCTCGGGTGCAAGTGAATGGTGTGATTGCTCAAGACCCCAATACACGTGTAAGCTACAAGCGTGATGTTGTCAAAGTCGATGCGATGGAGCTACATCGAAATCGTCCAAATACATATTTGCTCATCAATAAGCCCGTCAAAGTACCCGGATCGCGTGAAGCACATACGTTTACGATTCATTCGATGATTCACGATACTGAAAAATGGTTTTTCCCACTGGGGCGTCTAAGAAAATCAGCGTCAGGCTTGACAATCTTGACAAATGACCCAATACACAAGCCACCGGGTAGTACAATATTCGACCGCGTTGAAAAAGAGTACCGAATCAAAGTTCATCGCCAAGTAAAAAGGACTGAGCTTACAGCCATTACTAAGGCGCTCAAAGAATTGCATGTGTCCAATACAGAAGTGCTCAAGGTTGAGATTATACAGAAAAATGCGCGCAACTGCTGGATAGCTGTTACGTTATATTACGGTGCGCTCAGCGACATTTTGACAATATTGAAAAACATTGGTCTTGAGCCTTTGTCCATGCAACGGTATCGGATTGGCGGACTTACAGCTGACTATATCACTCCGGGTTCATGGAAACAACTGAATACCGTCGAGCTCTCGCAATTGCTTGGCGTCAGCTATAGCGATGCTTCATTCTTCTTCAAGCCTGCGGAAAAGTCTTTGAGTACTCTTCTTGCGTCAGAAGCCCAGTAGAGATAAGACTAAGGCAGCGGCGAACAGAGAAAGTCGCGTCAATCGCATAGCGGCAACAGTACGGCTATACGTTGTACATGTTGCCGCATTCTGTTATTTGAGGAGCAGGAGTCCCGAGTATTTGATGCAGCGCTTGGCGGTCGCTCTGACCTTTGGCTGTGTAGTGCCATTGCTCTGAAGTAAAGCATCGAACAGTACCAAGTATTGAGGGGGAAATCGCAAGAACTTCACAAATGATGGCACGAAGTGCACAATGGTTTATATCATTCGGTGAGGCTTCAACCAACAAGCCTACAGAACATGTTACACCATCATGCGTTGTGATGATAGCGTCGCAGCAGTACGGAATATTGGTCTTGAGAATCTGCTCCCAGTGAGGCGCAGGTACATGTCGTCCGTTGGCGAGCTTGAATGTGTCGTCAGTGCGTCCGATAAAAATGTAACCGGGTGCGTTAAGATAAGGACTTTCTTGAGCATAGTCCCCAGTATCTCGCCATGCGCATGCATCGTATCGCACAAGCCCTGCGTTTGTCCACTCGCCGAGAGCAAGATTTGCTCCAAAAAATTCGAGCGTTCCTCTGAAACTGAGACGAGTTGTACAGCCTTGTGCTGAACCAATGTATCCTGCGTACCATATTCCGGGGTCACCAAGAGTAATGCCGGGAGACGCCTCTGTTTGCCCGTATCCGGCGCGCAGCTGTGTGTTGGAAAGAACACGTGCTAGCTCGGCATCAACAGGAGCACCACCAATAACTCCACCTTGCAGGCATTTCAGGAATGCTTGTCCTTCAGGAATAGCTTGTAAGCGTTTTGCAAGAAGGGGTACCATACTGCAATGTGTAATGTTGTAGTAGCGAGCAAGGTAAAGAATATGTGCAACATCACGTCCGCTGTAGGAATCACGGATAATTTCAGCACCGCAGAAGAATGCTGTGAAGAAGTCGATAATGAGCCCAAAGGCATGATGTAGTGGTAGCAACGATAACACTCGTGCAGCGGGGTACTGTGTATCCAGACGTGCCATATCGGCGAGCTGCAGTGCGGGTATGTGGCTATCTAGAACACTGAAAATGTTATGCACAGAAAGCGCAATCCATCGAGGCTGACCTGTGCTTCCTGAACTGGCCAAAAACAGGCATATGTCTGGTGTAGGAGGAAATCGTGTCTGAGGTCGTGTAGTCAATCCATCAGAGTGTATGACGAGTCGTACATCGAGTAACTCGGATAGCATATCGGTATCGGAACTGGGCGCCGCAAGAGCAACGCTACAGCCTTCCCACAATCCTGCAAGAAGCCATGCAATATAGGAACGCTGCTGTGGAAGCGCAATGAGTATGCGGTCGCCAGAGGAGATACTATAAGCACGTAGGATCTGAACATTAGTACGAATGCAATGCCACAAGGAAGCGGCAGGAAGAATGCCCTCGTCATCTATCCATAGTGGATATGCCTGTTCCCATAAGCGCTGGTGCAGACGATATTTCCACAGAGTAGAAGAATGGTGCTTGTGATGGTGCATAGTGCAGCGACAAGCGTGTGCAGTTCTCTGGAAGAAGCTGGATACTATGGTGCGAGAAATCTGACTAAAGAAACAGCAGCGCGTTGCCCTGAAACAAGAGCCCCATGAATAGAGGCATTATCACGATAATCACCAGCAATAAATATTGCGTGGGTAAGCCGTTCAGGGCGTTGGGGTGGAGAAAGTGCCGGTGGCGCTTGGTCGGGCAAAGCGTGCTCAATATGGTATGTGCGCAAATGCCGCCATTGCTGAACTGATTGACCAAACCATACCGACATTTCTTTGAGCACTGCCTCAAGCAGTGTTACGTCATCGGTGTGTGGTGATCCGACGATATTGACAGAAATGAGCGACTGACCTTCGGGAGCATAGAGTGGTGCAACATTGCTTGGCACACATACATGATTCACTAGGCCGCGTCCTGTACCGTTCAAGACAAGAAGTGGTTCAGGGAATGGTGCATGATCTGTAGCAAAATATACACAGGTCG
>JANWZB010000195.1 GCA_025055035.1 Candidatus Kapaibacterium sp. | reverse complement strand
CTGCAGGACATGGTCTATTTTCACGGAAGGGAGCATGTCATTGAAGTTGCTCAGAGATCCATGATGATTAAGAACGCAGAGGTATGTGAGAAAAGCAAGTTTGTCCCCGTATCCTTGTTCCTTCGTACTTTGATATGCCCACACTGCACCAATCGCAGCATGATTCTTACGCCTATCGCTTGCATTGTGGCGTTTCCCATCACGTATGGCAGTGATATAGTCCTGAAAAAATTTGGAAGCTTTGCCAATATCGTGAAACAGGCAGCAAATGTCGATGCTACGTTTTATATCGTCTGCAAGGGGTATATCTTCGTATATGGTGCGAGCATTGCATAGCACATTCGATACATGATGAACCAAGAGCTTATGCGGGTGGCTGAGAAGGGAAAAGTTCATTGCGCCAACGACTAGTGCTCAATGTATAAACCCGGTGCACAAGGAATAGCTAGAAAAACCCATCAAAAGAAAACGATGCGCTCACCGTTTGATAGCTGCACACCCTGAGGAATATTGAGAAGTAGCCGTGTGCCTGTACGCTCAAAGAGAAACTCACGGTATTCAATAACTTCTCGATTGTTTAGCATTTTCATAGGAAGTTTTTCTGTGAAACACTGCAAATCCCCAGTAGAGGGCAAAGCGTGAACATACTCTATCGGAATCATCGAGTCTATTCCCAATGTGCCAGTATCAATTGGCTGTATGTCGAACTCGCCAACGAAGGTAAAATTTGCCAATGCTTCGGAAATGCCGAACGAAAGAGTGTATACCGATTCATGGCGGGAGAGTTTCTCGTGTAGTGTTGTGTACGTGGTAGTATTGCTAGTTCGTACATACACACGATATGTTGGATCCTTCACAAACTCAATATTTGTGGGTTTGTGAGCAGGATATCGGCTAAAATGCGATGAAGATTCAACCTGGATGTAATTGATGGGGATAGTAACTTTTTTAATTGGATTCAGAATGCGCAGTGATAGTTCCACATCGTGGAAGTGCTCTGGTGCAACTTCTCTGTCAATTCCCAGGATTGCTCCAAGCATTCCGCGAAGAGCTGTTCCGGGTGGCACAGAAAATGTTAGTGGCGACATCGTCGTGTAATACCGCCGAAAATGAGCATAGTCACCGAAAATATCAAACACCAAAGCTTTATTGTTCATGGTTTATCACCAGCCATCAATCCTAACACGGTCGTCAGTTTTCAGTGTGGCTTGTTCGATATGCTGTTGTTCTCTATCGAGTACAGCTTTGAGAGCGCTTAGGTCTAATTTCCCATCTTGAATGTCGCGTATGTTTTCATCGGGGAGGTCGCTCTTGAATACAATCCGTTTATCCAATTCCCCTATAAAGAAGTTCGGGGTTTTGTAGCGTACGCGCACAAGCGCACGTGGTGCATGACCAAGCTTGGAACGGCTATGCAAGCTTTTTGTTCCCTCCCAAAGAGCTGTATAGAAAAGTTCCACATCATCTTCTGTAAGTCTGGTGTAGCGCGCTGCGTGTTCATTCACAACACCGTAGATACGAATTAGAGAATACGGTAGCACATACTCGGTGCGAAACGTATTTTGGAGAGCACCTTCTTTGGAAGCAAAGGCTCCTGTACCTTTAATATAGAGGGGTGCAACTTTGTGGAGACTACGTGCCATGCGTAACTGCACTGCACCTGTGAAGCGGATAGAATCATTTTTCAGAGGAATGACGCCACCGAATAAGCGAATGTCAATACACTTGTTGAGAATTGTATCGGCGTCTTCGTCAAAATCTTTTGCGCGTGCCTTGCCATCTTTTAATCCACCACCTTTAGCTTCTGTCATCCGCACAAAAATGTCCCGATCGGCTGTGCCATTATGACCTTCATACTCAAATAAATAGTCTCGCACTGTGCGCTTGATACGTACATCAGTAACAAGATTGTAGCCCGTTTCCTCATCAATCCGAGGCTTGTTTTCGTCCATTGGATTACCGTTAGGGTTGTTATCGGTGACGTCGTAGATAAAGACAAATTCTTCACGATGCTGAACAAGCGCACTCATGGGTATTCTCCTTCATGGGTTAAGGTTGCTGTTCTTCAGTGGATGATTCTTCCTTCGGATATAGGTGCTTTGCTAGCGACATTCCCAGAGCAAAGTAAAAGCTATACTCGTCGTCGGAGAGCTTCCAAGCATGTGGCTCAGAGGCAACTGTGTAAGCAGCAATTGCTTCGCTCAGACGCTGATAGTGGGGGAAAAACTTATCATATTCAATAAGTTTTGCCCGAATTTCTGGCAGGAGACGCTCAAAGATTTTTCGATTGATATTCAAACCATTGAGTCGTGTAAAGAACGGCTGTGAGCCCCGCTCTCTATACTGAATATTGAGCAGCTTCTGCGTTAGAACACCTTCCAGGAACACAGCGCGCTTTACTGGCGAGCCGTAGTCGAAAAATTTCTCGTGTTCTCTAAAAAAGGCTTCGATAGGTGCATCGACGGGTATCTCTTTGCTCATGGCTTGCAGTGAAAAGGGATGGAGAAGATGAAGTTTTGCGAGAAAACATAGTACCATGTAGCCCTTGAGGGTATCGAGGTTAAAATTCGCGTCATTCCTTGCTGATGTTCTCGTGCGACGTAAGATTGCTCGGAGCAAAAAGCCGTAACTGATGTGCTTTTGCATAAAGACTGCACGTACAATATTCAAAAAGTGATACGTATTGTCGCCCTCCTCCTTGGTTCTATTGAAAAAGTATTGGATAAGTCGAAAGTCGAAACGTAGATTGTACGTTGTTTTATCCTTACCCGGAAGATCATGAAATACCTGTATCTGTGCAATTGACTCTCGTGCATCGTACACGCGACGCATATATGAGGGGAAAACATCATCTATAGACGCTAGAATCTTGAACTCTGCCTTGTTTTTTTCAAAGAAAAAGAGCGTGTATGTCGCGGTATTCTGCTGTGCGGCAAGAGCCTCAATAATATCGAGCTCTGCATAGTTGCTCTGTTGCTTGGCTTCGTCAGTGAGGGCAAATTTGGGAAAGTCAGAGGCTATAGCAGGGAATTCTTCATTCGGTATATTGAGTGTGGGGGTAGGAAGCAAAAAGTAATCGTACCCGCAGAAACGAAAGCGCAGTGTTCTCTCGACGAAAGC
>JANWZB010000194.1 GCA_025055035.1 Candidatus Kapaibacterium sp. | reverse complement strand
CGATACGAGCATGATGTATGCTCAGTACTGTTTGTCAATCGTTGAAGGTTTTGGGAATTTGAAAAAATAGTTGTAGGTTTACGTGCACTTTTCTTTTTGACATTGCATGGTGCGCTTTTGTGTCGTATAAGCACAGCCCTGTGCTTTGATGCAGAAAGCGATAATAGGGAAGTCGGGTGAGAAGAATTGAGCAACAAAGAATACCTGGGCAAGATTCTTCGATTCCCGCGCGGTTGCGCCGCCGTAACGGATGACGACGTGCTCCCCGCCATATAGCCACTGCAAGCCGGATGCGCTTGTGGGAAGGCTTGCACGAAGGATGACTCCGAAGCCGGAAGACCTGCCTGCAATGCTCATCACGTCTTGGAAAGCGATAATCCACTGTTGTGCTTTGCCAAGACCATCCGCGCCAACGGATGCGATGAGGAAATCAATCGCTTAGCGCTGTTCGTAAGAAGCATGCTGCACTGATACAGCAGAAGCATCAGCTCTGTGCACAATACCCGTGCAGCGTAATGCGCTTGCATGCGCTCCTTGATACTTGCCTTTCCTCATCTTTGTTAAATGCTGCAACATGGCATTGCAGCTCATCAAGCGAGGGTTTTGCTATGATATATGGTTCTACTCTACGTACTGTGCTTATTCGCAGTACACTACGTTCACTTGCAGTATTGTTCTGTACTGTACTTGTCCATGCGCAAGGGTATGTTGCTTCGACGCCAATATCTGTTCCACCACAGCCTCTTGCTCTATTGTTTGATGGAGAAGCGCTGCATGTACTATGTAATCAGGTGGATGCAAACTTTAATGGCGTACAAGATGCAGGTGATACACCTGCTGCATGGGTACGGCTTCTTACTCGTGGTGGGGTGATAGATACAGAGCGTCGTCAAACGCTGACATTTCCTTGGGGACAGAATTTCGGGTTTCCTGCACGCCTTGCTCTCGATACAGTAAATAAGCTCGTATATGTAGCACAGGGTGGACGCATACGTGCCTTCGATGCCCGTACACAAGGTCTACGCCGAGATACTCTACTACTGATTGATTCTCTTGCACGCTCGACGTTCTCGACATCAGGAAGTGTGTCAGCTCTAAGCATTGATATACCTTTGGGTCGGTTGTTTGTCAGTTTGCGTGGGCGCTCAACCTCGGCTGTTGTTGAGATCGATGTCGCAACAAGCCGCGTTCTTGCACGCTATCCGGCGGGAATATTTGTACAACAAACAATACCATACCGCACGGCAAGTGGGCGTAGGGGATTAGCAATCTTGAATGAAGGAGCATTTGGGACAAATACGTCAACTCTTATGCTTGCACGTTCTCCGCAGGAGATAACGACAATTCCTCTAGGTAACACAGGAAATCATCTTCTTCGCATTGGTGATACAGTCGTTGCAACAATGAATGGTTCGCATGAACTTATCGTTGTAAGCCTTGATGCAGAGCGCGTGATTCGGCGCATTCCAACAGGCACAAGTGGCTTTGACGGACCACGAGAAGCTGCTTATCTCGCTCTGAATAATACGCTTGCTGTAACGACATATCAGGGGTTTGTACGATTCTTTGATTACATCAGCGGTGCAACAAGAGCTACAGTGAACACAAATTCCAAGACGGAGGGAATCGTTCTCACAAATCCTACGACTCTATACGTTGCAAATGCCTTTCTCGCTGGTGGATTTGCAAGCGCTACTAGTATTACTCCAATTCAAATCAATCTCACGTCTGTACAAGACCAAAGTACTCTTCGCACAGCGGCAAGTATTGTGCCCCACCCTGTGCGTCAGGCAGCACATATACGCCTTCGTGTACCGCAGTATTACCGAGCAGCTGAAATAACAATGCATCTGTATAATCTTCTCGGTCATGCTGTTGCAGAGCTACCCCACCTATGTAGGGAAGAGGTGTCAGGAGAGAAGACCCTTGAAGCATTGCTCGATGCAGATGCGCTGGGGCTTCCAAATGGTATGTATATTCTTCACGTACGCTCGAACACAAGAACCCTCAGCGTACCAGTCCATATTCTTCGGTAGTTGCTTGTAGGAAAATATTTTTAGTATGTGTGGCGGAGGAAAATATGCACCGAGCGAATGTGGACGCTGTGGGCAAGAGTTTGTTTGTGCATCAGGAACACCAGCGCTTTGCCCTTGCTTTCACATTCGCCTTACCCCGCTGGAAATTCGAATTATTGCAGAACTATATCATGGAGAATGTGTATGTCCTTCCTGCCTGCTGGAGCTACAAACAGAAATTCGTGCATGCGGATACGCTCAACTGCTACGTTCTATTGTGTAGAAACTCGGTTGTTACAATACTGCATAGTGTGCACTCCTCAGTATTATGTGTTTCTTGGTTTGATACTCTTGTGTACTACCGTAGTGCATCTTGTTGCTCAGAGTGGAAGGACATTTGGTGCAGGGTGTGATACAGTGTTCTCTGTGCGATGGGGCACAGGGCAGACGTTTGGAAGAGAATTCTTTCCACGAAATGTTCTTGGACTTCCTGATACAAATGCTCGATCAAATATTCCGTCTGCAAACCCACGAGAGATTTGCTCGCTCGGTATGGGAGGAGAAATTGTCATAGGCTGGAGGCAAGCAGTGCTTGTTAATCGCCCGGGAGTAGATTTTACAGTATTTGAAAATGCTTTTATTCGTTTCGATGGGCGTGTATTTGCCGAGCCGGCAAAAGTTGCCGTAAGCCGCGATGGTACTAGCTTTGTTGAATTCCCTTATGATTCTCTGACGCTGCGTGGTTGTGCAGGAGTAACACCAACACACGGACAATATAGCCCATTCGACCCAATGCTGTCGGGCGGGGATAGTTTCGACCTTGCGGTGCTTGGGATCGACTCAGTGCGGTATATCAAAATTACAGATATCTCGGCACTTGTGCTGAATAACCCACGCCATATGTTCTACGACCCAACAATTTCGGGATTCGACCTTGATGCTGTTGTTGGTCTGCATCTTCTTGCAGATGCACGTGTAACGTCTGTGCGAGCACATGCCGATGCTTCTGCTGTTGTACAGCGTTATGCTGAAGTAGTTGTAGTTTCTCGTTCAACGTACCAGCAGGAACATGCAGTGTGGAAAGTCCAACTTTACTCTCTTCTGGGGCAGCGTGTTGCTGAAGCCGAAAGTACTACAAACATT
>JANWZB010000193.1 GCA_025055035.1 Candidatus Kapaibacterium sp. | reverse complement strand
GAATGGGCAAAGCATACCTGTAAGTCAGATTCGTCAAGGAGAGATATTTGGCTTTGAGTCTAATATTCAGGTAAGCTTTGCGGCAGTTGTGTATCCGGGAACCAATGTGCGCTATCAGTACCGTCTTATAGGCTCAGCTGACACTACATGGTCGAAGCCGCAACGCGAAACAGAAATAGCACTTCTCAAGCTTCCGCATGCAGCCTATAGACTGGAAATTCGTGCTTTACAGCAGGGTGGATATACGTGGAGTGTACCGTTGTACTACAGCTTTGTGGTGGAAAAAGCATGGTATGCTCATTGGTGGGTCTGGGTTGGCATTATTGGTTCATCGGTTACCCTAGTGTGGGGTATATTGCGTTTGAATGCTCGACGCCTGACGCAGCAAAATGAGCGTCTTGAAAGAATCGTACGGGAACGCACCGAAAGTGTACAGCAGGAAAAAGAGCGTGCAGAGGCTGCTCTTGCCGAAGCTGAACGTGCGAAGGAGATTGCTGAGAGAGCTCAGCGTATAATTGAGCAAGAAAAGCAGTACTTGTCGCGGAGTGTTGAAGAAATGCTCGGTGCTATTGAGCGTCTAGCAGATGGTGATTTTACTGTGCATGTACCGGTGAAATCCGATGATGATATCGGGCGCTTAGCACGCGGAATCAATATCATGGCAGCAAATGTTCGTGAGATGATGGAACAGGTCACAGAAGCTGCACAGCGTGTTGCTGAATCGGTTAGGGTTATTTCCTCATCGTCTGTTGTGATGACGAAAGCTGCCCAGCGTCAGTCGCTTAAAGCCGATGAGGTGATGCGTGCTATGGAACATGCAGCGGAAATGATACAGCACAACGCATCGCAAGCTTCGACAAATGCAACAATTGCTAGCGAAGGGGAGCGTGCAGCAGCAGAAGGCAAAGAAATCATCCGCCAGACTGTAGAAAAAATTCGTCGTATAGCTGAAGCAATGAATACGTCGTCGCTAACTATTCAACGCCTCGGTGAGGCGAGTGCGCAGATTGGGGAAATTGCTGAAGTTATCCAAGAAATTGCCGACCAAACAAATCTGCTTGCTCTGAATGCTGCTATTGAGGCAGCGCGTGCAGGTGAGCAGGGACGCGGCTTTGCTGTCGTTGCCGACGAAGTGCGCAAGCTTGCCGAACGCACGGCAAAAGCAACAAAGGAAATTACGGCAACTATTCGTTCTGTTCAAGTAGGAACAGAGAATGCTGCTGCTGCAATGCGTGTTGGTAGCACAGAAATGCAAGAAGGAATAGCCCTTGCAGACAAAACAGGTGCAGCACTGCAAACGATTGTGCAGAGCGTTCAAAAGAACGTACAGATGCTCGAGTCTCTTGCAGAAGCAAGTGCGACAGAAATGAAAATTACGGAACAAATGTCGGACGGTGTGCGAGACATTCAGCAAGCTGTGCGGGAAGCAGAGCGGGAAATTGAAGGTGTAACGGATGCTGTTGCTGCTTTGAATGCTCTTACAGACAATCTTCAACATCGCATACAGCGTTTTCATTTCTAGGTGATGCGCGATACAGTGCAATAATGCTATGCTGCGAACGGCAAAACGTTCTGAAATGACCCTCAGTTTTGCTCGTCATGCGCAAAAGTTGTATCTTAGAGCTTTGTTTTTACCACGCCTACAGACTCAACGCAGTACGCTCATCGCAGCTGAATACCAATCCTTTGGGCATGCGAACGCAGATGTATCTGCTATTCGAAGCATGAGCTTCCCGATATGGTACGACACTATGAAGCATTTTCGCAACTTTTGCATCATTGCCCATATTGATCATGGAAAATCCACACTCGCAGACCGCTTGCTAGAGTATACTGGTACGCTCCAAAAGCGTGAAATGACCATGAACCAGATGCTCGACAATAACCCACTAGAGCAGGAAAGAGGCATAACAATTAAGCTGCATGCAATCCAAATGCGCTACCGCTCGCGTGCAGGCGAAGATTATATTCTGAATCTTATTGACACTCCCGGACACGTAGATTTTTCATACGAGGTATCGCGGTCGCTTGCCGCATGCGAAGGGGCACTGCTTGTTGTTGATGCAACACAAGGTGTCGAAGCACAAACCATCAGTAATCTCTATCTTGCTGTAGATGCAGGCTTAGAAATTATCCCCGTTATCAACAAAATTGACCTCCCGAGCGCCGCGACAACTATTGACTCCGTAAAGCAGCAGGTAATGGACTTGCTTGGCTGTAGAGAAGAAGAGATGATTCTTGCTTCAGCAAAAACGGGGATTGGCATTGACCGCATTCTCGAAGCAGTAGTAGAACGCATCCCTCCGCCAACAGGCGATCCTAACGCGCCACTTCGTGCCCTGATCTACGATTCTGTGTTCGACCCGTATCTTGGTGTTGTGGTGAATGTTCGTGTGATGGATGGTACGATCCGCGAAAAAGACAAAATCTACTTTTACGCTACAGACAAGGTGTATGAGGTGGAAGAATGTGGCTATATGAAACTTAGTCGCATTCGTACAGGGCAGATTGTTGCTGGTGATGTAGGGTATCTGACAGCAAGTATTAAGAATTTGCATGATACGCGTGTGGGAGATACTATTACTCATGCTGAACATAGGGGTGAGCGGATTGCTGGATTCAAAGAAGTAAAGCCTATGGTGTTCAGTGGTATTTATCCAGCAGATAGTGATGACTTTGAAGGCTTGCGGGAAGCCCTCCAGAAGCTTTCTTTGAATGACTCTGCAATTACCTTTGAGCCTGAAAGCTCTGCAGCATTAGGCTTTGGCTTTCGCTGTGGATTTCTAGGATTATTGCACATGGAGATTGTTCAAGAACGTCTGGAGCGAGAATTTCAGCAAACTATTGTTACGACTGTGCCCACTGTGCGCTATAAACTTATCAAAACAAATGGCGATGAGTTATGGATAGAATCTCCCTCGCAGATGCCAGAGAATCCCAGTACAATCGAGGCAATTTATGAGCCATTCATCAAGGCACAGATTATTACTCCCACAGACTATATTGGAGCGATTATGAAGCTCTGTATGGATAGGCGTGGTAGTTATGTGGCAACGAACTACCTGACAGAAACCCGTGTGGAGCTCTTGTTCGAGATGCCGCTTGCTGAGGTCATTTTTGATTTCTATGACAAGCTTAAATCGAGTACGCGTGGGTATGCCTCGCTCGACTATGAGCCAATA
>JANWZB010000192.1 GCA_025055035.1 Candidatus Kapaibacterium sp. | reverse complement strand
AGCAGGTCTTGGACTGCTGTGTAGTATGATATGTCTCTGGATAGGATACGCCATCGGTATAACGTTGCCCATGAATACCTTGCGGAATACTATCACGAGCTTCGACATGCCCGACGCAGCATCACGTGTACACATTGCGACATTCCGTGTATATCATACATGGTATTCGCGCCTTGTTATCACTAACTTGCTTGCAGGTATTGCACTCATGATAACTCAGACACACCTTTTTATCAAGAACTACCTGTACTACAAAGCACTCCACCAAGAATATCTGGCATCTGCGGCACACACTGAGCACACATAACGGTTTTATATCCTGCTATCATCCTGCGTGTTCATGCGATTTCTCCGTTTGCCTGCACTGCATATTGTCTTTCTTCTTACACTTGCGGGATTCCTGCTCGGTATAGGATTTGCCCCTTCGCGCCTTGGTATTCTTGTGTATTGTGGTTTTGTTCCTCTACTCATTGTTCTGGAGCAGACGCACGGTCTTGGCCAAACCCTTCGGCGCTTATACTGGACGTTCTTTGTCTTTCATGGTCTTAGCAACTGGTGGGTAAGTTCGTGGCAACCTGAAGCAGACCCATATTTGATGGTGGCAGGGATTGTTCTGTGGATAGGACATCCATTCTTTTTCGCTGTTCCTATGCTAGGATACATGGCTCTCCGCCGGCGATTGGGTCGTGCCTCTGCCCTTGTATCATTGCCTTTTCTCTGGACTGCATTCGAATGGCTCCATAGTCTTGGAGAGGCTTCTTATCCGTGGCAAGCACTAGGATATACACAAGCGTATTACACTCCTGTGATACAAATTGCTGACATCACAGGTGTATGGGGCATTTCGTGGATTATTGTTGCTGTCAATGCAGCATGGGCCTCTGTAGTGCTTTCCTTTCGGGATGTTCCACAATCATGCACTATACCACTGCTTCAGCGCCTCGTCTATGCAGTATCTTGTAGTAAGCGAGAGATTGTATTAGTACTTGGTCTGATGCTTGGAATACTGATGTACGGTACCGTGCGTGTGCGAGATTATGCACACACAACGCTCACGCAGAAGCTTCCATGCATTCACATAGGCATTATACAGCCAAATATCAATCCTTGGGGGAAATGGCAAAGAAACGCTCACGACCAAGTACTTCTACACATACATCTATCAGATTCCCTTCGTGTTGCCCATCGTCTTGCTCGATCAGCGAACCTCGATGCTGTGCTATGGAGCGAGACAGCTATTCCCTATCGTATCTTATTACCACAGTATTACCCCTACTTCGAAGCCCTACGCGCATGGACAGACAGCACGCACACTGCTATTATCACTGGTTTACCCAGCGACCGCATATATCGTTCCCGACACGAAGCCCCGGTTACAGCAACCGCTATACCGCGAATGTTCGACACACTTTATCTCGAAAGCTTCAATTCAGCAACAATCATACAAGCGCATACTATCACTACTCCGTATGATGCACTCTCTGGATATTCATCGCTGCTTCCGCTGCACCGCAAAATGAAACTTACACCATTCGCCGAACGCGTTCCATATGCTGAAGTATTCTCCTTTGCTGCAAAGGCGTTAACGTGGAGCGTTGGTATTTCTGGTTGGGGTCTTGGCCGAGAACAACAGCCGCTCTCTCTTGTGCGCAGTACCGACACTGTGCACATCGGCATGATTATTTGCATTGAATCTATTTACCCTTCATTTGTAGCAGAGTATGCCCGTCGGGGTGCGCGCTTGCTTGCGGTGATTACTAACGATGGCTGGTTTAATCACACGCCGGGTCCTGAGCAGCACTATATGATAGCAGCACTACGAGCAGTAGAAACACGACGCTATCTTGCACGATGTGCAAACACTGGTGTTTCGGGCTTTATCACTCCACTCGGAACGTCGCTACAGCGTACAGCTGTCGATACTCAGCAAGCACTTGCTACTGCACTACCTTTATGCTCAAGTACATCACTCTATGTTGCTTGGGGAGACTGGCTACCACTAGCATCATGCTTATGGGCAGCAATAGCATGCTTGTGGGCGGCTACCAAGCATAGATCAAGCGTTCGACCTTAGCGCGTAACAACCATTGTTCCTGTTGCGCGCCCACGCTCCGTTTCTAAACGGTAGTAATATGCTCCATTTGCCAATGTACTTGCATCATAGCTGATGCTGTGCTGTCCAGCATGTTGATACTCTTCAAATGTCGAAACAACATGACCTCGCGCATCAAGCACAAGTAAGCGAACACGCGAGGAAAACGGCAGCGTGTATTCGAACCTTGTATTGTAGCTCACAGGATTCGGGAAGTTTTGAATGTTCAGCGATGGAGCAGGCGTATCATCATGAGCAACATGTGTTGCCCCTTGAATAAGGGGTAGCGTTGTGAAATCTTTACCAAGCACTGCTGCATATTCGGCACTATTGACGCCAAACCATTGGCGCAGGATCGACGCATATACCTGACGAAAGTCATACTGCATGCGCAAGTTTCCATTATCGAGGTTTGTCAAGCTAGGGTTTGTACCGATGATACCCCCTCGCACAGCTCTGCCAATAATGAACATCGGTGCTGATGTTCCATGGTCTGTACCACTGGAAACATTCGATTGTACCCGACGCCCAAATTCCGAGAATGTCATTGTGATGACTTTGTGGTCGACGTTATTCAAGCGGAGGTCTTCTTGGAACGACGTAACTGCCTCAGAAAGCCGCGCAAGCAAGGTTGCATGGGAGCCTGTTGTTGTGTCCGAAGCAACGACCTGCTGTGCATGTGTATCGAATCCACCAAGCGTAACCAGATAGACTCGCGTTTTTAATCCACCAGCAATTAAGCGTGCCACAATAGCAAGCTGAGCAGCAAGAGTGTTGACATTCGGGAGAATGTATGTTGCAAGGTTGCGCGCACTATCGTAGGCTTTTTTAATAGCACTTGCATACTTATCAGACTGCGCCTGAACTTGGCGAATATAGGCTATCTGCTGTCCGGCTGTTGTATTTGGCACAGTTGTAAAGCCATTGACTGACGTACCGGATACTAAGCGCTGAAAAGCATCAGGGTCTTGCACGTTGATACCCATCGGCACATTGACACCCTTGAGCGCAAGCGACGGAACTGCACTAATCTGAATTGCTAGAGGATCAGGCATTGAGCTATTTGGATAACCATCAGGGTAAGTAGGGAATTGTGAATCAAGGTATCGCCCA
>JANWZB010000191.1 GCA_025055035.1 Candidatus Kapaibacterium sp. | reverse complement strand
CCAATGAATACTGCACATCCTGATGATGCTACTAATGTCCAACGCAATCCACTAATAGCAAGTTTATGTGCTTGCTGAGGCTCTGTCGCATAAAGCTGTGTTACTGGAGGGGCAACAACATTTGCGATAATCATTAACAGACTTATACACGGTAGAATAACGCGCATAATGGCAGCAAACACACCGAGAGCTTCGCGTCCGAAATATGTGTTGAGAATAATAGTATCACATTTATCTTGGAGCTGCATCATGCAAATACTGGCGAAGATAGGAGCTGTGTCGCGAAATATCATATGCATAATGCGGACATCGAAGTATACAATAGAAATACTATGCCACTGCTTGTCGCTAAGAAGCATGATAACAAAGCCCGGAACTGATCCTAATGCAAAAGCAATGATGACGGTTGCCAGTGAGAGCTGATCGCGCATGAGCATAAGAGCACTACATGTTAGAATAAGGTCAAGGAGACTAGCAAGTGCTGGCAGTGTTATACGATTGCTAGCGCGGCGCCGCAGTTCAAAGACCATGCGCAGAAGCGCCCCGCGGGCAGCAATACCGGAGTAGATGAGATACAATGCAACATATTCTATGATTGTTGGCTCAGTTATTATAGCAAATGCACACAAGCCAAGCGAAGTAAGTAGCCACAATCCAAATCGTACGATGAGGAATGTTGTGATAACACGCTCTTGCACATGTGGTTCAGTGTAGTAGGCAACATACAGCCGAGTAACAACGGAATTAATCCCCATTTCCGTGAAGAGCAGAAAAGCAAGCGCTGATGTTTGCTGAATCCAAAACAGTGTACCATTGTCAGCGTGGGAGAGACGATGCTGAATGAGGCTAAACATGAAAACCTGCAGTATCATACCAGCAATCTGGCTAGCAGCAAGAATCGTTCCTGCGCTTGCAATGCGCTGGACACTGCTTGCTATAGCGGTATCTGCTACTTTCGTGTTCACACCTAATCTGCTCTACTACGGTGATAAAGAAAGAACCGTGTCGTAAATCAACACGAGTATCTAAGAAATAGGCTAGTATTTATATTTACGGTAGTACCGCATTGTATAAAGGTAGGGTTGAGGAGTCGCTTCATCCTTGATAATCCTAAGAGGTAATCTAAGAATCTGTGCTTTGAACCAAATGTCAATCGCTGTTTGGCGCTGTACGTGTTGCTCTGCTTGGACTGTGTATCCCAAAAGAAGCAATGCCTTAGCAAGACTGTCGGTATTAGCGTGAAGACGGTTCCTCTGAACGAGCACAAACTCTGGTTGTGCTATTTGTGATACAAAGCGCATACACGAATCTACACTCACAGGAGCAGTCATGTCTGTTTCGAGCCAGAAAATGCCTGTTGTGCCCGGAAGATATCTATCGACCGCTGTAGCAGAGCCAGAAGAGCCTGAACCGACGCTTTCCATACCATAGCGGTATCCGAATGGATGTGCAATGACAAGGTTCTGGAGAGAATAAGTGTTCTGAAGAACGAACGCACGCAGTTCACGAAGAGGTGGTGTGTGTTGTGTCGCTACAATGTTCAGATTCCATACTGCAATTCCGTACAGATTGCACGCAAGGATAGTTACTACAAGCGTATATCGATATCTTGGCTGACGCACATGTGTAAGTGCTGTACCCATAAGTATCCAAAAGACAGGAGCGAGGAATCCCACACGCTGTACAGAAGGGATAAGATAAAATTGCAGTGGTGGATACATGCGCACGACAACGATCGAGCTAACAACCAGAGGAAACAGAATACACCATAGCGCAAGACGATGCAGATGTGGAGAACTGTGCTTCACGAAGAGCAATACTAGCAGCACTGTGACAACAATCATAGGTATTACAACCCAAAGCGTCCATGGCGCTACAGCGAAGCCATTGATAATACCTACAACAGTAGCGCCAAAAAATAGTGCGATGGCAAGAGGTTTACTAACATTGGTAGTTGCTACTGGCGTAGTTGCGAGGTTCATGTGAGAGTATATTGTAGCGATGTGCAATACAATAGGCGCGATAAGGAATAAAATTACAGCTTGGGCAAGCAACCATTTAGCAATCTGCTTTTTCGAGCGGTGATGGATGTCTGCAAGATAGTGAACGCCAATGCACAGAGCGAACATTGCAGCAGAAAGATAGTGAAAATAGAATAGCAATCCTGTAAGTGTAGCATACAGCATAAGAAAACGAGGATTGTCTGAGTTAGGTGCTTCCGATTCATGCTGAAGCCAACGCACATAGAAGTATAGTGCTGCTGTGCACAGAAACAGTACCATTGCTTGATACCGTGCAAAGTTTGCTGCCATCCAAAGAACGGGTGTTGTCCCGGCTAGGACAAACACAAGAAAATGCAATGAAATCTCAGAATGTGTGGAGTGCTGATGGCAAAAAGCAGCAGAGAGTTGCCACACAAAATATAGTGTTCCCCAGACACAAATGAGCGATAAGAGGCGAAGTGCAGCATCGTCAAAGCCAAAGATAATGCCCCAATAATGCTGGAGAATAGCGCAGCCGGGTGGATTATTCTCGTACGGTGAAAAGTACAGCCGAAGAATTGTTGAAAGAGGCTTCTCTGCTGCCCAGTACATGGAGAATTCATCGGCTGCAACTGAGCGCTGTTCTAGAGTCGAAAGGGTAAATAACGAGAGTAATCCTGTGATTCCTATAGCTGTATAGTGTGGGTAGCGTACTATAAAGGCGTGTAGGGTTGCAAACAATCGCATAATTGTTATTTCTTGATTCCTAGAAGCAGGTACAGCAACGGACGCAGGATACGCCACCAGTCGATAAATGGGCGAATGTGCGAGTACTTGCGACCCTGCGTATTCAAGAGAGTTTTCTTATCGCTCGGATATATTTTAGAAGTAGCAACCTCCTGAAATCGCCATTTCTTTGATTTCAAGACCTTGTAATGCAGGTATGTTTCAAGTTCGTAGGTGTCAAGCCAGTCTTGCCAGATATTGATATCAGGATCATTGAAAAGGATTTCGACCTTATAGGCTCGGAAGCCGTCGAGAGCATCTGTACACCATTTCCCAGTGAGAATCGAGAACATCAAGGCATGAACTTTCACCATAACAAGCCGGAACAAGGGTGTGTGCTCTCGCCGACGGTCTTCTGGCTTACGATTGAGGTATCGCGAGCCCTGGACGTAATCTGCTCTACCTTGGAGAATTGGCTCAAAGAGCAAGGGAAGTTCTGCTGGGTGGTTTTTATTGTTGCCCGGGATGATAGCA
>JANWZB010000190.1 GCA_025055035.1 Candidatus Kapaibacterium sp. | reverse complement strand
CCTCAATAATACGAGCAATACCTTCGATATCGTCTTGTTGTGCGGTTTTCCCACAGGCTGTTTCAATGAGTAAGTCGTGAATTGCTCCCTGTGTGGGAGCAATCGCAATGATTGGGCGATAGGCACCGATATATTCATACACTTTGCCGGGTACAATATCCTGACTCTCTTTGGCTTCATCGACAATAAGCAGCAGAGCGTCTGAACGCAGAAGGTATCGAATACTCTCCTCGTGTGCTACATATCCGACTACTTCTAGTGCTTGAGGATAGCGAAATTGGCTAAATATTTCTTGGACGTCTGCACCAAAGCGACCTATGAAACGCAAGCACAGAGCTTCAGGATGTATAGTACCGCGCTGGATCAAACGCTCTACAGCAGCAAGAAAGCTTGATGGGTTACGACGTCCATACATTGAGCCTGTGTACGTGATAGTAAAGCGGTGTGTAGGTTGGTTCTTACAAACGGATGCATCGTCGAGCTGAGGATAATCGGTAGAGTCGAAGCCATTGGGTATGTGATGGAGCTTTGCTGTGGGAATGTCGGGGAACTTGCGTATGATGTCTTTGATAATACCTTCCCATGCGCACTCTACCGCATCTGCCTCACGGAAGACAGAATGCTCGAGGTATCTATCAATCCATGCAGGAAGAAACCATCTGCGGGGTGTTGTAAGAAATTCTGTCCATGGGTCGCGAAAGCCTGCAACCCAGCGTATTCCGCTAGCGCGCTTGAGTTGCCGAGCAATGAGCGATGCGGTATAAGGAGGTGAAGAACTGTATATAGCGTCTATGCGATGTTTGTGTATAAGCCGAAGACCTGCCGGAACAGCAGTACACAGCCAACTGATACGAGCGTCGGGAATAAAGAGAGTTGCGCGGATACATTCTGCAAGGCGCTCAGAGAGTGAACGCTGCTGTGATGCTGTTCTGAGTACATTGACATCTATAGGTATTTGAGCTTGCTTCCCTGTCAGCCTGCGGTATAAAGCATACGGCTCGTAAATTCTTGTGCGCTCAATGTGGATACCACGTGGAATTTTAGCAAGCAACGATTCATCGCGTGCGGGAAAGTCTCCGTTTGATACTGTAAGAACAATTGGGTTCCAGCCGTAGTGAGGGAGGTATTGAACGTGCTTTAAGACGCGCTGTACGCCCGGTCCGCCTGATGGGGGAAAGTAGTAGGCAATCACGAGAACGTTCTTCATAGTCTGAACAGTACACCCTACGAATTGTGATACTGAGAAGGTGCAGAACGAAAAAATAGCATGCGAAAGAGTAGGAGTTCTGGTGGAACAAGCAGCACAAGCGACAATGTATCGGCAGTGAACCATGATGTGAAGCCTCCAGGTGGGGTAATGAATTTTGCAATACTACCTGTTATTGCCCACCCTATAGTGAATATAAGACCAATGAGCCCTAGCGCCAGAATACCTTCCTTCAGGCTTGATTCTTGCCAGCGGCGTGTAAACGCGTACAATGCAGCGAGAATATGGGCATGGAAAATAACGACCTCAATCATAGCACAATGCTCAGGTTATGTAGAAGAGATGAACGCACGCCTAGTGCACAAAGGTACAAGCTGTAGGAGGCATAACATACCACAGTTTTCCTATCAAAATAGGATTTTTAGTGTGTTTGTGCAAACGTGTGCAAAGCTACTTAGTTCTGCAGCTTGTGTGCTGCGGCAGTGCGCTGGGTCAGAACTTGTTCGCCAACTTTGAAGCGCTGAGCGATTTCTGCCACGCGACGTCCTAGATGATATGCGGTATCCAAGTCGCCCTTTGGTGGTGTAACGTCGGGACTATCGTTCGTGGAGCGTGCCATTGCGCCAAGATAGCTGCCAAAGCGATTAAGAACGTGTGTGTTTGGTTCATCTTCTGGAGCATCACCCGGCTGCAAACCAAGACTAATCCAAATCATTCCGTGCTGTGCAGCGAATCCTGCAAGCTGCTGCAAAACAGCAAGTTTATCGCCACTGTACGAACCGGAAGTTGTAAAGCCAGCGGCAAGCTTATCCTTCCACCGCTGATGAAGCCAGATTTGTCCGCTTCTATCCATGAATGCTTTGAAATCTGCAGATACTGCTCCCATGTATGTTGGTGCTCCGAAGACGATAGCATCAGCAGCATTGAGTGTCTCCCATGCGGTATTATCGAGTTCTTCGACTGCATAGCAAAATACTTGAGCCGTCTCAAGGCTTTGAGCGCCTCGTGTTACTGCTTCGGCAAGTTTCTGAGTATGCCCGAAGCCGCTATGGTACACAACAGCAATGGAAATCATATTGCATAGGAATGTGAAGCAGGGAGAGGTGATGTATGGTCAGGGACGGTTATTCTCAAAAAGAATTGCATTACCTTATGGTGCAGACTACACGATTCGCTGGCTTTTCCTATTTTTGAGACCTTGCATAGGGCATACCGTATGGCAACCAATGCACCTCGTGAACTATACCGCATTACATCTATGTTTCAAGTTGTTGCTCAAGACCCCTGCTCCAAAGCCCGAGCGGGAATATTTGTAACAGATAGAGGTGTTATCGAAACGCCAATCTTTATGCCTGTTGGAACGCAAGGAACAGTGAAAGCAGTTGAACAGCGCGAACTCATGGAGCTAGGGGCACAGATTATCCTTGCCAATACATACCATCTATACCTCCGTCCATCGGAAGAAGTACTTGCTAGAATGGGTGGATTGCATCGATTTATGTATTGGGAAAAGCCAATTCTAACAGACAGCGGTGGCTTTCAGGTGTTTTCGCTCAAAGAACTTATGAAACTCAGTGAGGAGGGAGTGTCCTTTTCGTCGCATATTGATGGTTCTAAGCACTTTTTTTCTCCTGAGCGTGTTATAGAAATTCAGCGTTGTATTGGCTCAGACATTATGATGGTGCTTGATGAATGTACAGCATTTCCTGCAACACGCCAAGAGGCAGAGCGATCAATGCTGCGTTCCATGCGCTGGGCACAGCGCTGCAAAACAGCATTTGAAGCTTCCGTGCCACGTTATGGAGCACGACAATGGATATTTGGCATTGGACAAGGCGGTGTATATAAAGATTTGCGACGAGAATCGCTTAAGATGCTCATAGATATTGGATTCGACGGGTATGCAATCGGTGGCTTAGCAGTCGGTGAGCAGACAGAGGTGATGTACGATATTGTTGATATTTCTACAGACTGCATGCCGCAAAACCAAGCGCGGTATCTGATGGGCGTGGGAACACCAGAAAACATTCTTGAATGCATTGAGC
>JANWZB010000018.1 GCA_025055035.1 Candidatus Kapaibacterium sp. | reverse complement strand
AAGGATCATTGGGAGCAAAATCCTCTGCTCCAAGACCACGAATACTTCTACCCTCTGCATCGAGAGCACGCACAAACACAGTAATGTCGGGAAATCGACTGTTGTCCACATTGAGTACCTGTAGTGGATATCCTTGACGGGATACAACATCGATTGCATCGCCAGCAATAGAACGAAGTTGCTGCCGAGGCTTGTAGTAGCGTTCTTGGATAGCCATGTATAGTCTATCGGGGTCTGGGGAAAGCTCTTGTAGAACCCTTGCGTAGTCAGGATTTGTCGCGCGAAGTTCTGCAACAAGCTTTCTAGGACGTGCAAAGGAAGTATCGACGGGAAGACGGCAGCCGTCATCGTCAACACGATAACCCAAAAGCTGACCTGTATTGCGCAGTGGGTCGGTCGTAAGGCGTACAGTAGCTGTCATTCCAGCATCGCCTACTGCCGGCATAGACCGTAATAGTCCCACTCCTAGAAAACCAACGTTGATTTCAAAACCAAAGCGTAGGGCACTTGAAGCAAAGCTATACTGACCTGAGAGGATAATAGGATTTCCAAGAAGAGTCGCTTGAAGGCTTGCTCCTACATCAAGTCCTAGAGCATTGGGCAGAATATTGACTGGTATACCGAGCGCGGCAGAGTTAGGTGCTGTTGTATAGTGAGCGAACAGGGAAATGAACTCTAAGGGCGTATAGCTCGCACTTGCTGTCCAGTAGAGCAGATTAGGAGATGTACGAATATGCTGAAGTATTTGTTGAATTCTTTGAGTTTGGAATCCATCCTCACCCATTGTTGTCGCTGAAACACTGAGGAATATACCATTGAATGGCTTCATTGCTAAAGAAGCATTCCAGCGCAAAGATTCGAACGAAGCGCGCTCGATATTACCGGGATTGACAATTCGTGCACTACCGCCCACCCACAAAATATCGTCTATGAGGCTGAATCCCACTCCTGCATATAGCTCGCCGCTTGCAAGGACGCTGTCAGCATTTAGGACATACCCAGCCCCAAGAGGACCAAGCTTAGCAAAAAGACCATACTGATTATTAGGCGAAAAACTGTGTAAGAGCGGTACAGCAGCGAGAATCTCCGACACGGGGCGCATTCCAAGTATAGCAGGATTCCAGCCGACGCTACTCGCATCGCTCAGAAAGCCTAAGCGGCGATTTGTAAGATTTTCTGGCGAAAATATACGTGTCTGAGCACATAGAGTTCCCAAAGCAGCATGAACTATGAGTACTCTGCATGCGCAGCGTAGGCATATACGACACAGGTGAAGCAAAAGGCACATAGCACAGTAGAAAAGTATGATAGAGATAGATTGGTCGGCAATATAACAACTAGCTGCAGTTTGGCAAATTGGAAGTTGTATACACCGAAAAGAGGCAACCAGTATCTTGCCACAATCTCCAAGGTGTTTGACTAGGAACACCTGCAGTTGCCTACTGCCATTCGACAAGAATAGTAATACTGCTGGTTCTCCCCTTATCGTCGCTACACGAAATTTTGTTATAACCATGCTCTGGTGTGAAGAATACTCGTTCTTCGGGAGGAACAGAGCACAAAAACTTGTCGTTTACATACCAATAGACTGTACGAACGTCGTTTGCCGCATGGCAGGAAAGCATGAGCTTGGAGACTGTGGTCGCACGGGTGTTATGTTCTACGTAGTATTGCTTGCCGTCGATAAGCGATGTAATAGTAGGTGCTGTACCACTCTGCTGTGCTCGTGTGCATGCAGGATTGTGCGGTGGGATTCGTTCAAATGCCCTGTTCTCGGCACTATAGAGTGCAACAATCTCAGGCGGAAGATTTGGGTAGAGCTTTTTCTTGTATCCTGTCGATGGCAAGCAGTCTGGGCAGTATGATACCTGCTCATCAGCAGAGACAATGACACTTTTCTGATGACTGCAACGAGCATTGGAGGAAACACCGGGAATGTAATAATCTGTAACTTGGTTTGTGCAGTGTTCTGCAGGAAGCAAGCCACTCTCCGAGCACACTAAGCGGAAGTCTATTTCTGGTGGTGGCTCAAACCAATCGTTAGGTGAATCATAGTCAATGGCATTAAAAATATCGAAAAGAAGCGGTGTTGCGATATCAGCTCCGACAAGTTCTGGAACGCCTTGTCCTGAGAAGTTTCCGACCCATACAGCAACAGTATAGCGTTTATTGTAGCCAATACTCCATGCATCGCGCCGACCATATGATGTACCTGTTTTCCATGCAACTTTGGGGAGGCGTCGCGTAGAGGCAAAGTTGCGTGGAACATCAGGACGGGTAAGTTGTGTGAGGATTTCTCCTAGCATAAATGCTGCCGATGGGGAAATAAGGCGGTTTGGAACTGAAGACATCGAATCACGAGTACGGAACACTTGAAGCCCGAAAGTAGGTTGTGGTGGCGTAGTGCGGTACATATGCAATGGTCTCCATTCGCCATAGCGAGCAAATGCGCTGTATAGTGCTGCCATTTCTTCAAGACGTACACCACAGCCGCCAAGTACAAGAGATAAGCCAAGTTTGGCTGCATCTTTGCGAATTTGCTCAAATCCTGCCCGTATAAGCACGTCGCTCACAGCTGCAACGCCAAGTTGCTGAAGCAACTTTACAGCAGGAATATTCAACGAGTTAATGAGTGCTTTTTCGGCGGAGATAAAGCCACGATATTGTCGGTCGAAGTTTTCTGGAGCGTATCCGTCGAAGTTGCTGGGTGCATCGGTCATGATTGTCTTAGGTGTGATAAGTCCTCTGTCCATCGCAAGGGCATATATTAAGGGTTTGAGCGCACTGCCGGGGGAGCGTACTGCGCGCACTCCATCAACTTCGCCTGAAGCGGCTTTGTCGTCATAGTTTGGCGAACCGAGATATGCCTCAACCTCCGAGCGTTGGTTATTGACGACAAGCACGGCCGCATTGCGAATACCATAAATTGTAAGCCGCCGAATGACATTCTGTGTAAGCGTCTGGACAGCGTGTTGTTTACGGGTGTCGATCGTTGTGTAAATAATGGATTCTGTTGGGAAAGAGCGCTTCATGCGGTACGCAAGGTGCGGTACGGTAGTTGAAGGGGCTTGGCGCCGCTCAACACCAAGCGGCTCGCGCAGTGCGTCGTTGATGAGAGAGTCTGGAAAGATGCGTTCACTGCGAAACCGCTCGAGCCATTTGTCTCGCTCACGCTGAATAGCCGTGTTATGCTCTGCAAGTTTCAGTGTAGTAGGGCGATTAGGAATAATAGCAAGCGTTACAGCTTGTGCAAGGCTAATTTTGTCGGGTAATCTTCCAAAATAGAGCATTGATGCGGCTTTGACGCCTTCAATGTTGCCGCCATACGGAGCAAGATTGGTATATAGCTGAATGATCTCATCTTTAGAATACACGCATTCCAGCTGAAGTGCCCGGAATATCTCGACAAGCTTATTCCATAGTGTACGCGGACGTTGATGTGGATTGCCGTAACGCGATGCATACTGCTGTTCGAGCATGCGAGCGACTTGCATAGTAAGTGTCGAAGCTCCTGATACCGTGCGCTGTGCAGTGATATTCTGTATTGTCGCTCGAACTAATGCTACAGGATTTACGCCACAGTGCCAGTAGAACCATCGGTCCTCTTTGGCTATTAGTGCTGTGCGCAGCAGTGGGGATAATTCGGCTATATCGGTTTTCATGCGCCATTTATCATCGCTAGCGAGAAATGCATGGATAATCGTACTGTCGCGTGCAGCAATGAGCGTTGAAAATGGAATATCAACATGCAAAGGAAACAGCAGAGACAAAATGCCAAGAATGCCAAGAAATGCTAAGACAAGAGAGAGTGCACAGCGTAGTATTGCAAGACGAACTACACGTATAAGCACATGGATAACCATGTAGCGAAGCCCAGCGCAGAACGTTCTAGCACTCTGATATAGCAAAGAGTTCATACCACGAGTAGCATACAAGGTAAAGCTATGCGTGAACAAATCCTATGCGACGAAGTCCATACTCGAGAAGGCGTCCCCCAATGAGTGCAACGATAGTAACAACTGCTCCAGCAAGTAAGTCTACAACGTAGTGATAGCGCAAATACACTGTGGAAACAATGATACCACAACCCACCACTAGGTAGCACCAGCGTAAGCGGGATTTCCAGCGAAATGCAATCATCATATTGAGCAGTGTAACCATCGTATGACCGCTCGGCATACAGTTGCGATGAGCAGTCAGTTGTGGTGTTGCCGTGCTAGCACCGGAGCCGATGTTAACAAGAGCGCGAAGTGGTTCGGTGAAGAGAATTCCGGGAAGCTCTGCATTCCATTGAGTAAAATCATGAAGCGTGAAGCAAGGACCAACTGCTGGCATGAAAAAATAGCCGAGATACAGTGCATAACTAACACTTGCTACGTAGAGTGCATAGCGAATATAGTAAATTGTGGGACGTGTGGCGTAAAACTCGATTCCAAGCCCTATTGGAATCCAGAAATACAAGAAATAGCAGATCTGTAGAAACTCTGTCAATACAGGATGCGCAAATTGGTGTATCCAGTGCGTTGGATAGACTCCGAAGAGAGCAAAATCCCACTGGGCAAGAATAGTATCATAGTCTTGTGGGTTGATGTGAACGATGTATAGATGCGATTGCGAGTAGATAAAGTAAATAGCAGGCAGCAGGAAAAAGCGCCGTGCAATGAGTAATGAGCGTAGCGTTCTACCAGCGTTTGTTTCTGAAACGCTCACAGCAAGAACACACTGAAGCCACATAAAGCAGCAGTTCAGGACAATGTACATCAGTCCATTCTCAACGCTTGTGGAGAATATACAGCCTAGCACTGTATAAAAGCCAAGTATTGCAAGCGTGAGAATTTCAGCAGTAGTTAGTGATTCTTTTAAGCGTTTGGGAGTAATGCGTATTTGCTGAAAAACGTTCAGTCTGCTTCCCGAAAATTCAGCAGGTTGAGGTGGGGCGTCAGGATGTCGGAAGCGATGTTGCTGTACGCTGGGGCGCTCGTGTGAATGGTATTGCAGGGTATATGGCAATAGCGACTTCTTCATGAAGCAAGGGCTGGGCTAGCGTAGGTATGCGAGGAAAGAATCGTGCAAAAAGATGCTAAGCGCGCTGGCATCTATCATTCTGCATCGGTACTACATTCGATACGAAGCGAAACTCCTGCAAAAGCTCGTGAAGACGAATGAAGTCATAAGGCGTTAGTTCCTCCGGACGAGAACGAAAATACGAAATTTTTTGTATTTCTTCGGTAGTTGCGAGTTCGGCAAGGCGTTGTTTGGGTATAATTCTAGCAAGAGCATTAGCAAGTATCTTGCGGCGCTGATTGAATGCTATGCGAACAAGCGGATGAACAGCACGAAAATGCTGAGCAGCTTCTTTGGTATGTCTCATTTGGAATGACACTACAGAGGAGCGAACGCGTGGTGGAGGAAAGAAGCATTGCGGAGAAACGTCAAACAGTACTGCTGGTGTGGAAACGAGCGACGATGCAATACTGAGAATGCCATATGCTTTGGTGCGTGGTTGGGCAATAATGCGTTCGGCAACTTCTCTCTGCATCATAAGAACTGCCTTGCATAGGTACGGTGTTTCTTGGTGAGCATGGCAACACGTATCGACATACTGAAGAGCCCATTGCTCGAATATCCAGAACAGGATATCGCTTGTGATGTAGTACGGTATATTTCCTACAATGCTGAAAGACTGGTCAGTGCTCAGGCGAGTTGGGAGAAGATTTTGAAAACTGCATCGAAGAATGTCGCTCTGGACAATATGAAGCCTTCCTTGTGCAATCTCATCGGCAAAACGTGTGTGCAAGAATGCAACTGCCCGTGTATCATATTCTACAGCAATGATGTAGCGTGCCGGTGTTGCTAGTAATAGTGATGTTAGTGCCCCTTCGCCCGGACCGATTTCAAGCACAAGGTTTTGGTTTTGTACTGACAGTGCAGCAACAATCTTATGCGCGATATTTGCATCGCGCAGGAAATGCTGCCCCAACGACTTACGGGGATGGAGATGCTCGTGTGAACGCAAAGAAGGCATACGTGCTTCGAACATAGGTTCTAAAGTATGCTATGGCTTACCGATGTTCCCGTCGCTTATTCTTTGAAGACTTATGTGATGCCGAACGTGATTGCTTCTTCATGCTGAGTATTGCTACGTGCGATGCATTGTTCTTTGCACGCTGAGTACTGTTTTTCAAAAGGCGCTTCAGTACTTGTGTGCTGTCATCAGAAGTAGATGTATCCTGCAGTGCTGTGCGTTGTGCATTGCGCTTAGTGAGGTCGTTATCATCCAGTGGTGTGCCGGCATATACAAAATCTATCTCCCGTTTGTGCATATTGACCTTCACAATGCGTACACGGATTTTCTTGCCGATTTGAAAGATATGCCTCGTATAGCGCCCAATCAGAGAGAACTCACGCTCGTTATAGTAATAGTAGTCTGTAGGTAAATCTGCAATCCGCACTAAGCCTTCGCTGTAGAGCTCATCGATAGTAACAAAGACACCGAAATGCGTTACCCCTGTGATAACACCATTGAATTCCTCGCCGATGTGTGCAGAAGCGAGTGCGATCTGTGTCAGGCGCACTGAAGCGCGCTCTGCCTCGATAGCAAGACGCTCAGTAGTTGAGCAGTGTGAGCTGATATCAGGCAGGAGTGTAGAAAGCTCTTGAAGCCGCTCAGCACTTGGTTTGCCACGTGCGAATTCCTTTAGTAGCCGGTGTATAAGGAGGTCGGGATAGCGGCGAATAGGCGAGGTAAAATGGGTATAGTACTCAAAGCCAAGACCATAATGACCAATATTATACTCAGCATACACTGCTTTTGCCATAGAACGCAATAGCACTTGGTGAAGTGTGTCCTTTGCAGGATGCTGAGCTAAGCTCTGAAGTAATGTATTGATGTCTCTTGATCCCAGACGCTCGCTTGTGTGAGGTGTAGGAATGCCTAATGACCGGACTAGATGCAGTGCTAGGCTAAGTTTATCCTTGTCGGGTCGGTCATGAATACGATACAGAAAAGGCAGTGTCTTTTTGAGGCGATATGTACGCGAGAGCTTCTTGACATGCTCAGCAACAGTGCGATTTGCCGCGAGCATATATTCTTCTACGAGCGATGTTGCATCAGTGCGTGTCTTCAGCAGTGCTTTCACGGGTTGCTTGTTTTCATCTAGCAGAAAACGTACTTCGCTTGTTTCAAAGTCGATTCCTCCATGAGCGTAGCGCTTTTTCCGTAGAATTGTTGCAAAGCGATGTAGCTTGACAATAAGCTGTTCTAAGGGGTCGTGTGTTGTTCCCTCAATAAGAGCCTGCACCTCGTCGTAGGTAAAACGACGTACGCTACGAATAACGGTCTCGGTAATGGTGTATGAGCGCAGCGCACCGCGTGGTGAAAAGTCCATAATGACAGAGTATGCAAGGCGGTCTTGATGGGGAACGAGCGAGCATATGTTGCTTGATAAAATATGAGGAAGCATAGGAACAACACCATCAACCAAATATGTGCTATTGCCACGGCGTAGTGCTTCGGTATCCAGAGCAGTTTGTTCGTGGACGTAATGACTGACATCGGCAATGTGAACACCGATGCGCACAGAGCCATTTTCCAGCTCCTCATACGAGAGAGCATCATCAAAGTCTTGAGCATCAGTAGGGTCGATTGTAATAACAGTTGTCTGTCGTATATCGAGGCGGCGCTGGGTTTCTTCGTCGGATGGTGGAATGGCAACAGCGTATGCTTCTTGTTCGACGGCAGTAGGAAATTCACGGACGAGTCTAAATTCTTTGAGAATTGAGGAATGTTCCACGCTGGCAGTGCCGGCACGTCCTAGAACTTCAAGAACACGAGCTTCTGGGGATTTCATAGGATCGTCCCAATGGTGGAGTTCTGCAACGACCTTATCCCCATTCTGTGCTCCACCTAGATAAGTTGGGTGTACAAGAAAATCAACGTGAATGTGCTCATCGTCGGGAATAAAAAAGGTGAAATCCCCATCGCATTCTATAGTGCCAACAAAGCGTGTTGGTGCACGCTCAAGAACTTCAATAACTTCGCCTGTAACCTTACCTTTGCGTAGAGCTAGTAGGCGCACACGCACGCGGTCGCCATTGAATGCTACGCCAAGATTAGGGCGCTTGATGATAACCGTTGGAAACTCTTCAGAGTCTGTTGCAACGACACCGTTGTATCCATCAATGCTAATAATGCCTTCAAACGTTGTTGCGCTTTCATGAAGACTACGGATACTAGTTCGAAGTTTTGCTGTTGTTGTGCCTACGGGAGCTGCGATACCGTACTTACGCCGTGTTGAGCGGTACACAAGATGCTCTGTAGTCAGTTCTGCGAGTATTTCTCGCAAGTGCTCATAGTCTGGGGAGTGAGACGGTATATGAAAGTGGCAAGCAATATCGTGCAGCCGCAGGGTGGTTGGGGCAACATCTTCAAGCAGACGAAGAATCTGCAAACGGTCAGGCGCCATAGGACGATGTGTGGGGTAGATATGTCGCTGATTCAGCAAATGCGCGGTGCAGGCGTGCGTATGTTTCTTCAAGTCGCTCAGAAATAACTTTCACCTCAGCAAGAACGGGCATAAAGTTAACGTCGCCATTCCAGCGAGGTACAAGGTGCACGTGAAGATGTCCGGGGACGCCAGCTCCGGCTGCGCTACCAATGTTGATACCAATATTAATGCCGTGGGGCTGAAAAGCACGCTGTAGCACAGACTCTGCCTCGCGAACGGTGTGAAAGAGAGCCACTAGTTCTTCATCGCGCAGAAGCGATAGTTCCGGGCAATGCCGATATGGCACAACCATAATATGTCCAGCGTTGTAGGGGAAGCGGTTCATAATAACAAAGCAATGCTGCCGTCGAGCAACAACAAGTGCAGATGCATCGTCCTGTGCTTGATTCTGTGCGGCAGTGCAGAGGAAACAAGTGCTAGTTGCGTCGCTCGTTGTAACGGCGTGAATGTACTCGGAGCGCCACGGCGACCAAAGGTTCTTCATACGGGATCAGTACGTGAGGAGGAGTCATCATTATCGCGCACCATCATCGTCATACCTGCTGCAATGAGTAGTGATGCAGCGCCAAGCATGAGTGCATACACCGCTTGATTGTTGAAGAATGTGCGCATAAAAAAGCCGAGAATGCTCGCAGCAGTAATTTGGGGAATCACGATGAAGAAGTTAAAAATTCCCATGTATACGCCCATTTTGTCGGGAGCAATTGCCCCTGATAAAATAGCATATGGTATCGAGAGAATACTTGCCCATGCAAACCCAACTCCGAGCATGGATAACAGTAGGAGCATTGGCTGAGAAATGACGTACACCGACGCAAGACCAAGTGCACCTGAAACTAACGCAAGTGCATGAACCGCTCGGCGACCAATTTTGGAAGCAATGATAGGTAGTAGGAATGCATACAACGCTGCTGCACCGTTGTATACGGCAAAGCAAACACCAACCCAATTCGCACCTTGATTGTAGGCAAGGGATTGTGTGTCCTCTGTACCGTACACACGACTTGTAACAGCGGAAGTAGTATAAATCCACATCGAGAATAGTGCAAACCATGAGAAGTACTGCACAAAGGCAAGTTGCTTCATAGTAGTAGGTATAGAAGCAACAGAATCTGCGATATCTCGCAGTCCTTGAACTAGGCGAGCAACAATGCCCTTATGCCCTATATCTTCGACTAGCAGAGAAGTATCGGGTGGATACTCATGTGTTGTCGCAACAGTCCATGCAACTGCAGAAAAGAATACAACAGCACCGATGTAGAATGACCAAACAACAGACGCAGGAATCTGACCAGCAGGTGCAGTGTTTGAGATGCCGAACCATACGTTCAGGATATACGGCAGTGCAGATGCAATGACAGCACCTGTTCCGATAAAAAAACTTTGGAGAGCGAAGCCTGTGGTGCGCTGTTCTGGGGGAAGCATATCGCCAACGAGTGCACGGAATGGCTCCATCGAAACGTTAATAGATGCATCCATAACCCAAAGTAACCCTGCCGCTATCCAGAGAGCAGATGAGTTTGGCATAGCAATAAGAGCAAGTGATGCTGCAATGGCTCCGGCAAGGAAGTATGGTCGCCGTCGTCCAAGCTTTCCCCACGTTCTGTCGCTCATGTATCCAATAATTGGCTGAACGAGTAACCCAGTTGTTGGCGCAGCTATCCAAAGAATTGGTATTTCATCGGGATTTGCTCCTAGTGTAGCGAAGATACGACTAACGTTGGCGTTCTGCAACGCAAAACCAAACTGAATGCCCAAAAAGCCAAAGCTCATATTCCAGATTTGCCAAAAGCTTAGGTGCGGTCGTTTATGTTCCATACAGCGCTGATGTGAGAGAGTAGATGAAAGCTAAAGGCAGACACAGTGTAATAGTGAACTTCTAGCGTTGTAGTAGCTATTTCGGCTGCTCTTTTTTAATTGTGTCTTGTGGCTGACCAAGTTTGAGGTCTTTTGTTGCTTCCTTGAATTCCTTTTCTGCTTCTTTGAGGGTTTCCTCTGCTGCTTTTTTTGCTTCTTCCGCCATTCTGCTTAAGCGGCGCCGAATGCTCGAAGGAGCGATTTCTTGTCGTGCTTTTGCGATTTCACGCTCAATTTTGTCGATAGCATCGTTCAGCTTTGCTTTGATATCATCAGTGAATAAGCCGAGCTTATCCATCACTTTCGCAGTGATGTCATAGCGTGGATTAGCATATAGCAGTGGCTGGGTACTCTTATCCCAGACGTAGTCGTATTGCTCACTAATAGCAACTTCTTGGATAGCTGCTGCGATTTTTGCCTCAACAGGGCGCATAATGTTTGCTGCTTCGGTGTCGAATGTTCCTCCAGAGTTAAACGTCTTACGAATAAATTCTTCGCGGTCTTGACGACGCTTCTGCAGGAGTGCCTCGCGGTCTTTGAGTTCTGCTTCGCTCCAAATAAGGCGCTTTTTCTGAATTTCTTCCTCAAGTGCTTGAATATGTGCTAGTTGGTCGTCTGCTTGGCGCTTCCAGTCTGCAACAAGTGACTCTAGTCGCTGCTTGGCTGCTTGGTAGTCTGGGAGACGCTCACGAATAGTATTCGAATTGACAAATCCTACTTTGGGAGTTTGTGCCCGTAATACTGGATGAACAAAGAATAGAACAGCAGCAAGAAGATACAGCGCCCTGTATAATACAACAAAGCTCCAGATTTTCCAAAAAGTCTTCATAGCACAATTGGCGAATATAGAAAAAGAGCGATTGAATGAGAAAAAGCCAAAGCACGGCAATATTCTTGCATCGGCTTTGGCTTTGCGTGAAAGAAAAATGTTCGATACTATGCGGAGTGTAATAGAATTATTGGAGGTATAAATATGGTCTGAGTTGCGTTACTTATTGCGTTTGAGCTTATCGAGAACACGGAATGTAATATCGAGTTCTTCGTCGAAGTACACGAATGCAGGGGTTTCCATCACTGCTGAGATTTTCTCGCTCTTTGCTATTTCTTTGATAGCTGCTTGGACACGCTTACGAATCGGAGCAAGAAGTTCTTCCTGAAGTTGAGCAAGCTCTCCCTGATTCCCAAGCTTTTCTTCACGATACCGTAGAAAGCGCTCTTGAATAGCTTTAAGGCGCTCTTCTTCTTTTGCTTTTGCTTCGGCGGACATCATGCCTTTTTGCTTGTCGTAGCTTTCAAGCGCTTGTAGGTAGTCTTTCTGAATAGTTTCCAGAGTATCACGATACTTTTTCCCCGCCTCTTGAAGCTTGTCCTGTGCTTCTTTTGCTTCAGGAAGTTGTGAGACAATTTTTTGAGAATCTACTATGCCAATTCTTATGCCACCCGATGCTGCTCCTGCTTTCTGGGCATAGCTCGGAGTGATAAGCGCAGACGCTGCTATCAGCGTGGTGCTGATGAGATACTTCATATTACAACACAACAATGAACATGAATAAAATAATGGGCGAATAATTGTAGCTTACTAATTTACGACTTCAACAATCCTTTGCCAAACTATTTCGCAGCGATTACGTGTGAGATTCTTCCCCTGCATGAAAAGTTTAGCGCCTTAACAAGATACAAGAATATTTATTAGTTGAGGCTTCCCGTTATAAGCTGTAGGGTGTCAGCAGAAACAGTGTTTGCACCCGTTTCTAGTAAAAGAAGTTGATAATTGTATAGTCTCGTTCGTTCTTGGCGCTGTGCTAGAAGTGGATGGTTGATGGAATGCTTATCGGCCTTAGAAGTGCGCAGGGAAGCCTGCTTTCTTCTGGCTCGACGAGACAGTTCTTCATACACTAGTTGTTCACTCGGCTTACGCTGAGGAACAAGGTAAATGACATTGCCATGTTTCTTACGAAGCTGCTGCCACGTTGTGAGAGCATCAGCAAAGTGGTCTGTTTCATAAACGATTGAGCATGTCCCCGGACTAACAACGAGCGGCTGCATGTCATGCGCAAATGCTGTTGTTGTCAGGAGATCTTTGAGTGCCGTAAATTCATAATCGGTGCTTAGAAAGTTTGTCTGGAGCGTGCTGTCGCTAAGGCGAATTCCTTCAATGACCTCTATCTTGACATATGCTGTGCCATTCTCGACAATTCCTAATGCCTTTGCCGAGCTATACGATAAATCTAGAATACGCCCTTCAATATACGGGCCTCGATCGTTAATACGTACAAGAATTGTCTTGTTGTTGTCGATATTTGTTACTCGAACAACCGTTCCAAGTGGAAGTGTAAGATGTGCAGCAGTAAAGCTATACATATCGTAGATTTCTCCATTGGCTGTTCTGCGACCATGAAAGCGCGGACCGTACCATGATGCTATACCGTACTGTACGAATGTTGAAGATGAGGAAAGGGGAATATCTTCTACAACAACAGTTTGTGGTATAAGCATTGTGCGTAATTTTGCCTGCACTCCAAGGCTGTACGTTGCCCCGATAAGAACAAGCATGATAAATACCCATTCGCGCACAGCACGGAATGTTCGGGGCGAGGAATGAAGAATAAATGGTACAATAACTGCGAATATCCGAAATGCCATGAGCCCATTGAACAACGTTCAACAAAATAACAGGTGCAAATCTGCAATCAAAAAAATCACTACTCAATGACAGAAGCATGAAAATAATTTCATTTTCTCGTTCATTTACTTGAGTTTACAAAGTTGATATCTCAACGATATAGTATGTATGCGGGTTTGGTACTCAACGGTGAGTATCATATCCAACAGTACTCAGACATCATAAAATTTTCCACATTCGTTTGTGTTTGCTGTATCTTTTGTGTTTACTGTATCTTTGCAGAAGTATAGTGCTCGGTAGCATCAAATACACTGCTATGGGCATTATGTTTTTGCTCTATACGTATGATAGCGTGTATGTATAGTGCAGAGCTTCATTAACTTACTCTCAAGCTACAATCTGTCTATATGATGGTGCAGGATATCACAATTCCATTTTTGCAGAGTATTCCGTATGTTCGGTGCTCAACTGCACAGGGTGCAACAATTCAAGGTGTGTATTATAGAGCACTCAAGGCAATTGTTGATGGGCGCGGTGATGTTATTGAACTATGGAGCTTACCATGGGTGGAGCGTGAAAATATTATTGTTCCCCAGCATGTCTATCAATCAGCAACAGATTACGGCGTTGTAAAGGCGTGGCACCTTCATGCTCTTCATACCGACCAGTTTACAGTAACACGTGGAAAGATGCAAATAGTATGTGTAGATGTTCGTTCGTCTTCGCCAACATTTGGTCAGGTAAACTCATTTATCATTGGTGTCCAGAATCCCGCAATGATACTCATTCCTCCGGGAGTAATGCATGGTTGGAAAGCGCTATCACAGCCCGAAACTATTGTCATCAATCTACAATCTCACCCTTATGACCCTAGCGATGAATTCAAATTCGCATGGGACTGCGTTCTGCAAGATGTATGGGAGCCAAAGTTCGGCTAGCAGCAGTAGAATGACAATCTGTGTAGAGTCCGTCTCTCTGAAACTATGCATATAGAACGACCCTCCATTTTCCCGTCACACATCGTTGCTGGTGTTACAGAGCGAAATGTGGATCGGTTTCCACTAACAGGTCTTTCGCTCTTCAAAGCACAAATTCTCAATGATAGAGAAGTTGAACAACATCGGGCATATCTAGCACAGGCAATTGGAGTGGAGCGCACAGCCTTACGGTTTCAGCGACAAGTGCATGGCACACGTGTACGTATTCTCACACAAGAAACCAATCAGTATCATATATACGAGCCGTTTGAAGAGTCCGACGGTATGATAACGCAGCTGCAGGGAGTCGTGCTCTGTGTAGGTATTGCTGATTGTGCAGGCATTTTGCTCTATGATAGTAGCCACAATGCTGTTGCCGCTCTCCATTCGGGGTGGAGGGGTACCTGTGGTAACATCGTACAACAAGGTATTACAATGATGCGAGAGCATTATGGGTCACATCCTTCATCACTTCGAGCGTATGTTTCTCCATGTGCATCAGGGAAACGCTACATTGTACAGCATGACGTTGCTCAGTACTTTAGTGCTCCTGCGTTGCAGCGCGTGAGCGAAAACACCTATACATTCGACAATCGCCTGCGCATTACTGAGCAATTGCTAGAATGTGGGGTATTACCAGAGCATATTGAAGTATCGGGTGGCTGTACAATAAGCGATGAACGCTACCACTCATACCGTCGCGATGGTCAACGTGCTGGGCGTATGGCTGCGTTCATTGGTATCATGCCATACTAACGCCCGAATTGGAAATGAAAGCGCCATCCCGGTGGTGTTCCGTTACTATCCCCGACAGGGGTACCGTCGAGCCCAAGAATACGGTCGAAACCGTAAGCGTAATCAAATCCTAGCAGACCGATGGGATTGATAAGAAAGCGTACTCCAACGCCTGCTGAGCGTTTAAGATCGAAGGGGTTTACGTTAGTAATTCTGTCCCAAACATTCCCAGCTTCAACAAATGCCATCGCATAGATTGGTACGGGATTGAGTGTTACAGCAAATCGCAATTCCGCATTCAGCAACATCATTGCGCGTCCGCCTTGGGGGTTGAGTCCTTGAGAATTACCTTCTGCGGGAATACGCGGACCAATCATGCGGTCGGGGTATCCGCGTAAAGGAGTAATAGCAAGCCCACCAAGCACTGTGCCGCCCATATAATAGAGTTCGAGTGGTGGGATAAGTTCTGTTGCGGGATTCAGTCCGGTAACGTAACCGAGATCAGCATTCACGCGAAGAGTTAAACGGTTTTGTTCTGCAATCTGTAGAAGTGGTGTATAGCTTTCGAGGGTGAGTTGGTTTCTGAAATAGTCCATCTGACCAATGCCAAGTGCTCCGCCAGAAATTTTGCTGGATAGCACGAATCGTGATCCTTCGGTTGGGAATAAGCCATTGTCGATGCTAATGCGAGAGATTGTCTGGCTGATACTAAATTCTAGGCCCTGCGCAAAGAACAATTGCTGTTGCGGGTTGATAACGAGCCCGCCATTAGCGAGGAGTTGGTTGTTCAAGCCTTGAAATACCCAGTCAGCGCGGAAGAAGTCATCAGGCCAACGCAATCGCCGTCCAATATTGACCGAAGCTCCAGTGCGCTGGTTGCTAAAGAAAAAGTTTTGTACGTCGAAAATGTTAAAGCCCAGGGTCGTTGGTTCGTCAAAGAGCCATGGTTCGGTTAAGCCGAGTGTGAATGTGCTTAGAGCGCCACCAAGGAAGGTATTATTGAATGCCCCAGCTCCACCGAATGCTGTCGCTCCACCGAAGCCACCACCACGCTCATAGTTTAGGTTGAAGATTTGACCGCCGCCACCTTGAAGTGGTTCCGTGATAGAAAAATTGTTGAGTGTAATTCCTACCGAGCCAGTGAAGCCAAACGCTCCTGCATATCCAAACGAGGCATTGAACGTGTCGTTGGAGCGTTCTTCTACCTTAAAAGTAATATCTACTTGGGTATTGTCTGCAAGTTTAACGTCGGGACGAAGCTTTTCAGGATTAAAGTAGTTCAGCTGACCGAGAAAGCGTACCGAACGAATAATAGCGGCGCGGTTGAAGTAATCACCAGGCCGAACAAACAATTCGCGACGAATAACCTTGTCTTTTGTTTTTGTGTTGCCCTCAATTTCGACGCGGCGAATAGTGAACTGGTTACGCTCATAGATTTTGACAGTGATATCAACAGAGTCGGGAGCAACACGTTTTTCCTCCTTTTCAACGCGGGCAGTTAAATAGCCATTGTTCATGTACAGCGATGCAATATCGCTTTGGTCTTCGTTACCCTGAAGATTTTTGTCGAATTTGTCTGCGTTGTAAACATCGCCTTTTTGTATTTGCAAACGGTACTCCAGAAAGAATGTAGGGAATACGAGGTTGCCCTCGAAGGCAATATTGCGTACATATATTTTGCGCCCTTCATCGACGGTAATGCGGATATCAACAGTCTCCAGAGAATCATTGAAGATGAGAGAGTCACGCACAACCTGTGCATCAATATAGCCATGCTTGCGATAAAATGTCAGAAGGCGCTCATCGCGGTCTTTCTCATACTTTTTCTGCTCAAATTTGTTGTTCTTCCAAATTTCCCACCACTGCTTTGTTTTGGTATCTTCGAATGCACTTGCTAGTTCGGCATCAGTAAATGCTTTTGCTCCTTCAAAGGTGATAGAATTGACGTAGAATGTAACACTTTCCTTGATGTCGAGAATGATTGTATAATAGTGAGCGGTGTCCGTTGGCTCTTTGCGTACATCAACCTTTGCAAATGGCTTACTTTCTTTGTCGTACAGTTGCTTAACGGCTTTTCTTCCAAGTTCGAGGTCATATGGGGTAAAGGCATCACCTTCTCGTTTGTCAAATGCTTTGAGGATATCTTTTGTAGAGACAGCTGAGTTACCATGAACCTGAATACTGCGAATATGGCCTGCAACGCGGACTTTGATAACGAGGTACACGCCTGTTCCGTCGAGTGTTACTTTGTCCACAACAATATCAACGCTAGCGAATTCATGGCGTTTCCAAAGACTTCGAATAGCGTCTTGAATTTTGCCACCACGTGCGTCGAGATAATCACCAACTTGCAACCCTGAGTAAAAGAGCACTGTAGCAGTGTCCACAGGTGTCGGGGACTCAACGCGCAAGCCGAGAATTTTAATGGGAACAGGACGCTGCCGTGACACTTGAGCAGTAGCAATCGTGGTAAGGGTTGTGGCACCAAAGATATAGAATAGTGCTATGCTGGAATGCAAAAATAAATATGTGCGCAAGCGATGGTGCATAGAACGGATACATACAAGACGGTTCATCGTGTGTCCAGCAAGGAATATGGAGCAAAGAATGTACGAAAACCCATTTTAGAGTCATCTGCTAGGCATGCAATAGCGTTGAAAAGCTTGAGTCGCATGTCATGAGTGTAAAGCCGACAGAATGCGTTTGAGCGAGCTTTTTTCCGTGGTTTGTTCTTCGAGAATCTGCTGTGATGTTTTCCCAAATCGGCGTTCGCGCTTTGTATAGGCACGGATAGCCTCATATAGGTCATAGCGGCGAAAGTCAGGCCAGAACTTACTTGTAACATATATTTCTGAGTACGCAAGTTCCCAAAGGAGAAAGTTACTAATGCGGAGTTCACCACTTGTGCGAATCAGTAGGTCGGGGTCGGGGAGAGTATGAGTCTGGAGGTAGGAAGCGAAGCGTTCTTCGCTGATATCCTCTGGAGATAACTTCCCACGCCGTACATCGAGAGCAATCATTTGCACTGCGCGTACGATATCCCAGCGAGCGCTGTAGCTTAGAGCAAGAGTGAGAGTTAATCCCGTGTTATGCTTCATTATTTCGATGCAGTCAAAGAGCTGCTTTTGAACATTCTTCGGAAGCGCATTGAGTTTGCCGATAGCTTGCAGGCGTACGTTGTTTCGATGAAGTTCCTCAAGCTCTGAGCGGAGGTAGTGCAATAACAAGTCCATCAGGACTGTTACTTCCATGCGTGGTCTACGCCAATTTTCCATAGAAAATGCATAGAGCGTAAGATAGCGTATACCAAGCAGCGACGAGGCTTCTACGATATCACGCACAGCGTTGATGCCCTCGCGGTGTCCTTGTGTGCGGCTTAGAGAGCGTTCCTCAGCCCAACGACCATTGCCGTCCATGATAATGGCAATGTGTTGCGGTAAATTGCCCAATAGACGAAGCTCGTGTTGTAGTTGCTTGTCATGTGTTTCCTGAGATGTTTCCCAACTCACAAAGCGCTCCTCCTCAATCAGTGAAGAAATGTATAAACGTAGCCAAAATACAAAATACGAAGTTTTTAATAGCAATAGAGCGACAATTTTGTAGACCATATCTACGTACAGGAATCTTGGAATAACGACAAAGTTCAAACTTCCTCTGTGTCATAGCGAAGTTGTGCTGGTAAAACTGTTTCAAAAATCTCCAAAGTATTGTATTTTGCATTGTTTCGTTCTGCGTACAAACTACGCGGCGTAAGTGCCTTAGCCAGCCATAGTAGTCGGCATGTAGCATTTGCCATGCATTGTAGCGATAGAACAACAGAATAAAGACAATTGCAGAGACTCGATGATTCACGTACTGTTTGTTTGTCTTGGGAATATATGCCGCTCGCCTATGGCAGAGGGAATTTTTCGTACTTTACTGCAGGAGCGCGGACTTCAGGATAAGGTTGTGGCTGATTCTGCTGGGACCTCGGGGTTTCATGCAGGGGAATTGCCGGATTCGCGTATGTTGGAAACCGCACGAGCACATAATATTGAGCTCACCCATCGTGCACGAAAACTAAGTATTGAGGACTTTGCGCGATTTCAGTATATCATCTCTATGGACAGTGCGAATCTGGAGATTATCCTCGCATTGCAAAAGAAAGCCTTGCAGGCAGGAATTATTGCTACACCTAAGATTCTTATGATGCGCTCGTTCGACCCCGAAGCAAGTGAGTATGATGCTGATGTACCCGACCCCTACTATGGTGAACATGACGGATTCGAGTATGTGTATGATGTCTTGTACCGCTCGTGTAGCAATTTCCTAGATTTCCTAGAAAACACCGCGCTGAAAGCAAGGACTGTATAACGTATTCACCATGCTATGGAATCAGTATTTACCAAAATTATCCGCAGAGAACTTCCTGCAAGAATCGAATACGAGGATGAAGAAATTATCGCAATTCATGATATTTGTCCTGTAGCTCCTGTGCATATTCTCATCATTCCGAAAAAACTTATTCCAACAGTCAATGATGCTGCGGATGATGATGCTGTATTGCTTGGGAAAATGATCCTTGTTGCAAAGAAGGTTGCTGCACAAAAAGGCATTGCTGAGCAAGGGTATCGTCTTATCATTAATGTTGGTAAAGACGGTGGACAAACGGTGTTTCATCTGCATATGCATCTTATTGGAGGAAAATCTCTACCGTTCGAAACGGCATAATTCTTGATGCACAATATCGGTCGTGTAACTACAAGTTGAGAGGAGCGTGGTGAAAAGTATGTCACCTCTACAGAAGTATACACAGGAAGAAATTCTGACGCTGAGTCTTGTCCCCTTATGGGTGTTTTACGCTGTTGCTGGAGCTGATAGCGTTATTGACCACCGAGAAATCGGAGCATTTAAGGGCATGCTCAAAGATGCACCAAAACTCAAAGATGCATTTGCACGAGCAGTGCTCTCGCTGCTCTATGAACGCTTCGATGAAGTAGTTCTGAAGTCGAAAAGCGAACAACCAATACGAGGAATTGAGCGGGCAATGAGTATCATCTCTCAAAAGTCGTCGCCATCTGAGTCCGAAGAATTTAAGGTTATTGTGTTTGCGATGGGTTGGTCGGTGGCAGCTGCGTCAGGAGATTTTACCGAAACAGGAGAAGGGTCAAATATTTCCGATGAGGAAATTGAAAATTTGACCCATATTGCTGATGCTTTGAGTCTAAGTATGGCAAAGCTACGCAAAGTTATTGTATCCACTGATGCTGCTAAAATTTGGAATAGTTTTTTGGAGAAAGTGTAGGGTAAGCCTTTAGGTAGGATCTTGTACTATTCTAGTGCTTAAGCGTTAGGTATTACTTCACCATACTCACAGAAAAGGATGTACCTTATGATCGATCCAATCCTTGCCCGATTTTCTCTCGAGGAGCTTGCAACTATTTATATGGTGCCCTTTTGGGTATTCTACCAAGTTGCAGGAGCAGACACTGTAATTGATGAACGCGAAACGGAGACATTCCAGTCTATGCTTGATGATGCACCGCGCCTGAAAGACGAGTTTGCACGAGCAGTATTTAGTAACATGGACGCTTCGTTCATTGATATTCTCCACAAAGCAAAGAACAATCCTACAAGGCCCTACCAAGGTTTGCGCGAGGCTGTAGCTATTCTTGATAAACTTCCGCCTGATGTAACAAGTGAGTTCAAAACACTAGTCTTCGTCATGGGTTGGTCGGTAGCAGCTGCTTCGGGGGAGTTTAGCGAAACAGGAGAAGGGTCAAATATTTCGGAAGAAGAAATTGAGAATTTGGTTGTTGTGGCGGAGGCGTTGGGGTTAAGCTTCCAGAAATTGCAGAAAATCATCACATCGAGCGATGGTTCAAAAGTCTGGTCGACATTCTTATCGTAAATCCTCGTAACTTCCCAATGCAGATATAGCGGAATGCCTATGACCAAAAGTATTGTTGCTTTTGCAGGAAGCACAAGCTCAACGTCTATTAATAGACGCCTCGTGCTCTACACACTGCGGGAATTCAAGGAGTACTCTGTGCAGATACTTGATTTGAATAACTTTGAGATGCCGTTATATTCTGCAGATAGAGAGAAAATGATAGGTATCCCTGCTCAGGCATATGCTTTTCGAGAACATATGATGCAATCCGATGGCATCGTATGTTCGCTTGCTGAGCACAATAGAAGCTATACTGCTGCCTTCAAAAATGTTCTTGATTGGTGTAGCCGAGTTGATATGAACATCTATGCAAACAAACCAATGCTATTGATGAGTACATCGCCTGGTAAGCTTGGTGGTCAAGGTGTTCTCGAAATAGCAAAGGCGTATTTTCCACGGTGTGGAGCACAGATTGCTGCGACGTTCTCGCTACCGTTGTTTCACCAAAATTTTGGGGAAAATGGCATCCTAGAACAAACACTCCGTACCGACCATACAGCAGCAGTACAGCGTTTCAGACAAAGTGTAGAAAGTGCTTAACTTCGATTTGTAGATAGCAGCAGTATTCGTACTGTTTCGTATGCGTCAAACAGGATGCCCGTAAGTACTTGCCCAAGAAATATACGCTCACGTCTTGCGCCAACTCCGAGCGGATTACTTCATATAGGGAATGTGCTATCGTTTCTTCTTACGTGGCTTATTGTGCGCAAGCTGGGTGGTAGTCTTCATCTGCGAATTGATGACCTCGATACAGACCGCGCAAAACCAGCCTACTACGACGATATTTTCGCGACGCTAGAATGGTTGCATTTAGACGTTGACTCCGGACCTCGCTCATTCGCCGAGTGCAGGCAGTACTGGTCGCAACGACATCGTCAGGTGCAGTATAATAGCCTTCTGCGTACTCTTGCACTCAATGGTGATGTCTTTGCCTGCGAATGTTCGCGCTCTCAGCTTCTTCGTCAAGAGCCAACGAATATATATCCGGGAAATTGCCGAGCAAAGAACATCCCACTTGATACACCACATACAGCGTGGCGTATCAGACTGACAGAGACTGATGTGATCTCATTCCGTGATGGAAGGCTCGGACAGGTATGTGTCAAAGCGTCCACTATAGGTGATAGTATTGTGCGCCGCCGGGATGGTATTCCATCCTACCACATTGCATCACTTGCCGACGATGTACAGGAGAATATTACCCTTATTGTACGGGGCGAAGATTTACTACACTCTACTGCTGTACAGATGATTCTTGCTCAGCGCTTGCGTCTAGACCAATTTTGTCGTGTGCAGTTTGTGCATCACCCTCTCGTATGCGATAGCACGGGGAATAAGCTATCAAAGTCGCACAATGCGCTATCTATCAAGGTAATGCGTGAGCAAGGAACAACAGTGGAGGACATCTATCAGCGCTGTGCCGAATGGCTAGGAATATCAGTTGCACAGCCGAGCCTTCAGGCGCTTCTTGATGCATTTCCTGTACAAGAATGGCTTCCCACTAGTATATAGCGAGTAGCTAGTACAGGATAGCGGTGCTAGATACTCTTGGTCTAGCGTTGCTCTGGAAGCAGTGTGTAGTCTGGAAAGTTGCCATACAAGCGTTCATTAGGCATACCGATTGTAACTGCTTCGACAAGATATTTTCCCCCGACAAAACAGCCTTTCCACGATTGACCAATGCCCCCGAAAACTTCTTCCTTATCACCACGTGAGCGCAGTGTGTTATGGCCAATCTTGAAGCCCCGAAGCTCAGGGGCAATACGCTGGAAGAATGCTTCATCGTCCGTTGCAATCGAGCATACGAGCGAGCCATTGGAGACGTTCATTTCCTCGACAAGTTCTTCAGGTGTATCAATAACAACGATACTATCGATTGGTCCAAAAGGTTCATGTTGATAGAGTTTGGCTTTGCGTGGAAGGTTCATAAGTGCGCGTGGCGTAAAATATGCAGAAATATCTTGCCCAGGAATAAAGCGAGATTCATCGAGCTTGCCTTGATATATACATATAGCACCGTGGGCGAGAGCATCGCTAAAGAGCACTCGTAGCTCTTCTGTTTTGCGACTGTTGATGAGCGGACCGAAATCTAGATCTGGTGCAGGGTCGTCGGGCTGTTCTACAAGTAACGGATGCCCGATACGTAAGGATTTGACAACCGAGAGGTAGATATCAAGAAAGTCGGGCACAAGCGAGCGCTGAACAACAAAGCGTGGGTAGGCAGTGCAGCGCTGCTTGCCATATTCATAGCCTTTCCTAAGTTGTTGTGCAAGCTTGTCCCAGTCGGAGAAATTCCATATACCATAGGCGTTGAGACCTTCCATTTCGAGCATGTAGCGCTTGTTACGGTCGTACAGTGCAGCAGCGATATCGCGTCCGTTGGATTTTCCACCAACAAATGCTAGACAATCTACATGGTCATTGCGTACTAATGCTTCGCTTAACTCACCTCCTGAGCCAGAAATCAATGATAGGGGAAGTCCTACACGACGACCAAGTGCAAAGGCAAGTGTTAAGGTAAATAATCCTCCATCGGACGGTGTTTTGGCAATCACAGAGTTTCCAGCAAGGGCTTGTACAAGCACTGCATGAAACAGTACCGACATAGGATAGTTCCATGAAGCAATGTTGGAGATGAGTCCTAGCGGCTTGCGAGCGCGACCATGAAGCATAACCTCGATATTGTCAATGTACCATTGTACGCCACTGATACAACGCTCAACGCTGACCATGGCCTGACGAAATGGCTTGCCGATTTCCCATACGAGCAGATATGCAAGCAGTGTATGATGTTTGCGAAGCTCTTCTAAGCAAGCGCTCACCCGTGCCTTTCGGGTATCAAGGTCGGTCTTCGACCATAGAAAAAATTCCTCTTTTGCAGCTTGGACTGCTTTTTTCCCCGATTCAAGCTCAAGCATAGGGTAATAACCAAGGGGCGAGCCATCAACAGGCGAGAGAAACAGCTTACTGTTACCGGGATTGCTCCATTCGCCACATATGAGATTGAGCGGATGACCAGATGAAGAAAACGCTTCTGGTACAAGAGTTTTCACTTGGGATACAAGATGTTCCCACGTAGCATCAGGCTTGACAATAGGCATATAGACTCCGAGAACTATGAAACAAGCAGGCAAATGTGCAGAGAATTTACGCGTGTGACGAAGTTGATGTTATTATGTACTCAGCCCAACGGATGTCGAGTGCAGTAGTAATTTTAATATTCTCCTCTTCACCGGGAATAACGACGACAGACACGCCACTTGCCTCAACAAGACTGGCGTCATCAGTTCCGATAATACCATGACTGTGAGCATGTGCAAACGCACGTGTCAAAAGGTCTCGCCGAAACGCTTGAGGGGTTTGGATAACACGCAAATGAGAGCGCTCGTAGGTTGTATGGACATATGCGATACTAGGTAAATCGGGCAAGTATGTACATTCCTTGATAGTGTCCTTAGGAATCACTCCAGGAATAGCTGCTCCATGAACAATTGCAGCCTGAACAATCCGATGGACAAGCGACGGTGTAATAAAAGGACGCACAGCATCATGTATAACGACAATCTCAGCGTCGGAACAAGCAGGACTGTGCAAAGCATTAGCAACAGAATGCTGGCGTTCGCTGCCACCTTGCACGAGCGCTGTAAGTTTCTGTAGAGAATAGCGAGTTTTGAGGTCGAGTATATAAGTGTGGAATTCTGGTGCCGCAGCAACAACAACCGTGTCGATATCGCCGCATTGCTCAAACACACGCAATGTACGAACAATAATAGGTATGCCTGCGAGTTCAATAAACTGCTTTGGTACAGTGCTACCAAGACGTGTTCCAAAGCCAGCTGCGGGAATAATTGCTGTAGTGCGCATACTATCGAGTACAGTGCTATACGAAGACTAGTGGCTGTCGGAATTCCGTGACTTGGGAAGAGGTGTATCGAGAAGACCACGCCCTGTCTTGTTGATTTTCCCCTGATGACGCAATTCCTCTAAGGCAGAGTCCAAAATTCCATTGACAAACATGCCGCTCTTTTCTGTAGAGTATTTTTTGACAATTTCAATAGCCTCGTTAATGCTCACTTTGGTGGGAATTTCGGGAAAGGCTATAAGCTCGGTAATCGCAACCGTTAGAACAATACGGTCAATATGTGCCAAACGACCAAGCTCCCAGTTCTGAGAAAATTTTTCAATAAGTGCGAGTGCTTCATGTGTGTGTAATTCGGTTTTTTCGAGCAAATCCAGTGCAAAGTGCTTTGTATCTTCGTCCCACTCAATCACAGCATCTGCCTCTAGGTACTCTCGTTCTTCTTCGGTTAGAAGGCGATTTGGTTGCTCAGCATCATCAACACGGTACTCATGGTAAAAAACGTACGGGAAGTTTTCTCGCCAATGTACGTCGGAAACTTCCTGTGCAGCAAGGAGCTGCATAACCTTTTCTCGAGCAGTGCGACGTGTTCCCTTGATAACAGGAGCGTTAATGCGAGATGGCGTACGATGAGAGGGAGAGCCGAGAGATATACTGTGCGGCATGATGTAACGACTATTACAACGAACTATCGAGCATTCGGTTTGGGTTAATGATGTGTACTGTCAGACAAGCATTGAGGATGGCTTGCAGCGTATCCCTTCCCTAATTTAGGGGGAAGGACGAAGAAAACAAAATGAGATTTTCTGGCTACGGTCGTGTATTTACCTGCTGCATTGCTTTTGCTGCTCCATGTGTTATCAAGAGCTCAAGTGCTTGTATGGCAGAGGAAATCATGCTATCGCGAGCACTGAGTTCATCGGGTGCAAATGGTGCAAGCACATATTCTACAAGTTCATTCGGACCAAACCGTTTATCGATACCACAACGCAGGCGGAAGAAATGTGGCGTTCCTAGTTCGGCAATAAGCGACGCTATGCCGTTGTGCCCGCCATCTGAACCAGAGTTTTTGAGATGAATGCGTCCGACGGGGAAATTATACTCATCCACGATAGCTACTATCTGGTTTGTTGGGATACAGTATAGCCGTGCCGCATGTGCCACAGCTATGCCAGAGCGGTTCATGTAGGTTGTTGGCAGAATAACAAGGACGTGCGCATGATGCACGAGACATCGAGCTTCGTACCATGAGCCTCCTCCAGGCTTGAATACAGCATCGTGCTGTGCTGCCAAAGATGTATACTTCGAGGCAAATGTCTCCGCAACTTTCCACCCAATGTTATGGCGTGTTTCGGCGTACTGTTTTCCAGGATTTCCCAAACCAACAATGAGCCAATCCATCATGCTGTTATTTCTCGATTCCTGTGTCTTCTGAAGGTGTGGATACGGTAGTACGAGGGTAGTGATGTATGCCACCGTTTTCCCGTGCTGAGGAGCTGCCTCTATGAGGACGCTGCTCATCAATGAAGAGAGTTGGAGAAAATGGAAGAGATTGTATATCGCCCGCACTAGCTCCTGTTGTGTTCTTTACCTGTAAGCGAAGTTCATTAAGAAAATGTTGCTGTGCTGAAAACGCTTGATGAGGCTGAGTTTGGGTAATATTCAGGCGATGTATAAGCTTTTCGTAGCGTCCATCGGGTAGTAACATTCGCGATTTTGCTGTGTCAGCCCAATACACATTGAGAATGTGCTTCATATATGCTTTTGCTTGCGGGTCGGGAACAGGGAACATGACTTCGACGCGGCGATAAAGGTTGCGTGGCATCCAATCGGCGCTTGAAAGATAAATTTCTTCATTGCCACCGTTTCGGAAGTATATAATCCTGCTATGCTCTAGAAATCTGCCAACAATACTGCGTACTTCAATATTCTCGCTGACTCCCGGCACTCCGGGGCGCAGGCAGCAGATACCGCGCACAAGAAGTTTGATTCTTACACCTTTTTGCGAGGCACGGTATAGTGCACGAATAATCGTATCATCAACGAGTGCATTAAGTTTTGCAACAATTTCGCCCGGGTTATCTGGTGTGTGCGACTCAGTCTCGCGGCGAATGAGCATCAGTAGAGCATCGGATAACGTGATGGGCGCTACAGCGAATTGCTTCCATGTGCGATACTGCGAGTAGCCTGTAAGAAAGTTGAAAAGGTTAATGGCATCTGTACCAAACTCATCGCGAGCAGTAAAGTACCCGATATCGGTGTAGATACGCGCCGTAACTTGGTTGTAGTTCCCTGTTGAAAGGTGAACGTAGGTACGGATTCTATCTTCGTCTTTCCGCACAACCATCATGATCTTTACATGAGTTTTTAGCCCGACAAGTCCATAGACAACATGAACACCTGCCGCCTCAAGTTCACGTGCCCATTGAATATTATTCTCCTCGTCGAAGCGCGCTTTAAGCTCTACAAACGCCGTTACTTGCTTTGCATTTTGAGCAGCTTTAATAAGAGCATCGACAACGGGTGATTTACGACCGGCACGATATAGTGTTACCTTGATTGCTAAGACAGCAGGGTCGGTGGCGGCTGCCATAGCAAACTTTACGACGTGATTTGAGAATGAATCGAAGGGATGATGAACGATAAGATCTTGCTGACGGATGCTGGCAAACAGCGCTGCAGGATTTGATGCATCTCCATGGAAACGTGCGAGCACGCGGCTGCTAAAGGAAGGATAACGTGCATGACGGACATCGAGGTTTGTAAGGCTCATAAAATCGGAAATATTGCTCGGACCTCGAATAGCATACACATCATCATGTGTGAGGTCAAGCAGTGTCATAAGAAGTTCTCGTAGGCTTTCTGGTGTGCGCTCATCGAGCTCGAGGCGTACTGCAGCGCCCCAATGCCGCTTGCGGACTTGCTCTTCCATTTCTGTCAGCAGATCTCCTGCTTCATCTTCGGCGATTTCGATATCCGCATCGCGAGAAACACGAAAACAGTACGACTCTACAACGTGCAAACCCGGAAAGAGCGCTTCCGAATGCGCTTGTATAACTTCCTCCATGAGCACAAAGTGATGTCCTTGCTTGCGTTGAATAGGCACAAAGCGCGAAAGGACTTGCGGCAGTTGCAAAACAGCGGCACGCCGTTCAGTTGAATCGTCGGGGCTTTGAATAGTAAATAAAATGTTCAGACTTCTATTCAACACTTGTGGGAATGGATGTCCAGAGTCAATCGCTAACGGTGTCAGTAGTGGAAAGACTGTTTGGTAAAAGTATGCCTCAAGCTGAGAACGGTCGCGTGCGGGAAGTTTATCGTATGGATGAATAACAACCCCCGCATCGGCTAACTGTGGCAGGAGTTCTTGCAGAAGTTGGGATTGCTTAGCAATGAGAGGAAGCAATTGCTCTCGTATATGACGGAGTTGTTCGGCAACAGACATCTCATCGGCTGCAAGATTTACCACACCTGCATCAAGTTGTTCTTTGAGACCAGCAACACGAATCATGAAGAACTCATCAAGATTGGAACTGAAGATAGCAAGGAATTTGAGCCGCTCAAGCAAGGGGTTAGTTGGATCTTCAGCTTCTTCCAGAACCCGCTGGTTAAATGCTATCCAACTGAGTTCTCTGTTGATATAGTATGCTGGGTTGTGTAGGTCAATACGTTTTATTTCAGAGCGTTGTTCGTTTTTATCAGATTTTGCAGGCATAGTCGTTCAAGGGTTAAGCATTGATTGGTATTAAAACCATGTATGAACAGGATTGTGGAATTGCAAGCGATGAGAACGGAGGCAGGCTCTGTACATCTCACAGAAAACAGAAAGTTAGTATCATTCATGAAATGTCTCTTTGTCATACCAACTTAGTGCCAGTATCAAGTGCTTAGGATGGCTTTTCGAGTTTGACTTGATACTGCCGTGCGGCGATGTCGTGCACGATATCTTGAACATGTGCATGACCTTTCGTTTCGAGAAGAAATTCCACTTCTGTTTCGCGCAAACTTGCTGCCGTGAAAACGCGGTCGTGGCTAATGTTGAGAATGTTTGCGCGATGTTTTGCAACGATTGTCGCAATCTCGGCAATGCTGCCGGGCTTATCAGGAACAATAACTTTTAAGCTTGCTAGACGACCATCTTTCGCTAAACCACGTTCTAGAATTTTCGACAAAATGGTGATATCGATATTTCCACCTGTAATCACAACAGCAACGCGCTTGCCGTCCAGACCAGGAATTTTGCGATTATACACTGCTGCAAATCCTGCCGCTCCCGACCCTTCTACAAGAGTTTTCTCGCGTTCGAGTAAAATCATAATTGCATTGGCAATTTCTTCTTCATTGACCGTTACAATTTCATCGACATAGCGCTGTACGATGGGGAATGTGTGCCGACCTACCTTGGCAACAGCAATACCATCAGCAATGGTACTAGCGCGTTCGACCTCAACAATTGTACCTTGAGCAAGGCTTGCCTTCATGCTGGGAACTTGCTCTGCTTCGACACCAATAAGACGAATTTTAGGGTTGATTTCTTTCATTGCAACGGCAATACCTGCAATTAATCCACCCCCACCGACAGGAACGATAACAGCTTCTAAGTATGGATTTTGTTCAAGGAGCTCTAGTCCGACTGTGCCCTGACCAGCAATAATGAGTGGGTCATCAAAAGCATGAATAAAGCAGTACCCATGCTCTTGCTGGAGTTCCATGGCTCGCCCGAAAGCGTCGTCATATCCACTGCCATACAAAATGACCTCTGCATTGAATTCCTGCGTTCCGCGGACTTTTGCCAGCGGGGTTGTTTCGGGCATAACAATTGTCGCTTTAATGCCATTACGCTGTGCAGCGTAGGCGACACCTTGTGCATGGTTGCCAGCCGATGCAGCAATGACGCCTGCTTTTCGTTCGTGCTCTGTGAGATGTAAAATCTTATTAAGTGAGCCGCGTTCCTTGTAGGAAGCAGTCATCTGTAGATTCTCGAGCTTAAGGTGTAGCTTGCACCCTGTCATGCTCGAAAGACGCTCAGAGAATGCACAAGGCGTTTCGTAGATGTAGCGCCGAATAGCCTCGCGTGCTGCCTCAATATCCTTAAAGCTGACACTAAGAGAGGTATATGCACTCTCCTCAACAGAGGATTCGGCTAGTGTATCGGAAGGTATTTCCTGATCCGATGAAGATGATAAAGAGGAGTGTACTGTGCTGAAAGAAGCGCCAGAAGATAGTGTTGCCATACAAATCATTGTCACTACAAAACATGTGATATTGTGAGTATGGAGTACATGCGAAAATACGGAAGAATCATGCTCTCCCAATGCAAGAAAAGTGCAAGCGAGAAAAAATCATGCGCACAATGCCTTGCGCGGAAACATTATCGTAGAAACATTATCGTACGCGTGTTATGCTGTAAGCATAGGCAGACATGTAGAGTCTAACAGAACTTTTTATCTGTAGCCAATGTTCATACGATAGTTCAGCAAAAAGTCCGTATTTTTGTACTGTAGTTCTAGAATTGCATGCAATGTTCTGCCATCTTCTCAAGCAATCCAATGAGTTCTACATTTCGTCCTATTCAGTCTTCCACTGCACTGCTTCATTCGTCGTCATCATCGAATGGCATACCACAGCAAAATCCTGTTCTCAATAATTTTGAGAGTTTTGCTCAACGCCACATCGGACCAAGCTTGCAAGAACAAGCGACAATGTGCCATGCTATTGGTGTAGAGTCGCTTGAAGTACTCATTCGCGAAACAATACCCGACGCAATTCGTCTGCGTGAGCCACTCCGCCTTAGCCCACCACAAACAGAGTTCGAGCTTCTGCAAGAACTGAAAAGCATTGCAAGTGAGAATACAATCTACAAGTCATACATCGGCATGGGGTACTACGATTGTATCACGCCCCCAGTAATTCTGCGGAACATCCTTGAGAATCCGGGATGGTATACACAATATACACCGTACCAAGCAGAAATCTCGCAAGGGCGGCTAGAATCGCTGCTGAACTTTCAGACAATGGTTATTGATTTAACCAAGCTCGACATTGCCAACGCATCGCTGCTGGACGAAGCAACAGCCGCCGCTGAGGCAATGCACCTTATGTATGCTGCTCGCTCGAAAGAACTTGTACAACGCAATGCGAATGTTCTGTTTGTGTCAGCAGAATGCTTGCCGCAAACAATTGCTGTATTGAAAACACGCTGTGCTCCACTTGGTATTGAGCTGCTTCTTGGCGACCACACGACGCTGCAATGGGATAGGAATCCTCATATTTTTGGGGCAATTGTGCAATATCCTACGGTGAACGGCGAAGTGTATGACTACCGAACATTCTGTCGTGCAGCGCATGAGCATGATGCTCTTGTCTGCGTTGCAGCAGATATTATGAGCTTGGCGCTACTTGTGCCACCCGGCGAGTTTGGAGCGGATATTGCTATTGGTTCAACGCAGCGGTTTGGCGTGCCTATGGGATATGGCGGTCCGCATGCGGCATATTTTGCTACAAAGCAAGAATATAAACGTCTTCTGCCCGGCCGCATCATTGGTGTTTCTGTGGATGTGCACGGTGCTGTGGCATATCGTATGGCGCTACAAACTCGCGAGCAGCACATTAAGCGTGATAAAGCCACAAGCAACATTTGCACCGCACAGGCACTGTTGGCAAATGTTGCGGCAATGTATGCTGTTTATCATGGGGCTGAAGGTATTAAAGCTATTGCCTCGCGCATTCATGCACTCACGACGCTCCTTGCAAAGAGCCTGACACGGCTGGGATTTACATTAGCAAACGACTACTGGTTTGATACTCTGACGGTTCTGCTCGAGTATCCTAGCACACAAGACAATATCCGCAAGTTTGCCCTCACGCATGGTATGAACTTTCGCTATTCGTCCGATGATGCGGCAAAGCCATTTGTTGGGATATCGCTTGATGAGACAACAACGCTAAATGACATTCAGATTATCCTTATATGCTTTGCGCGAGCAACTGGCAGAGACCTTGCACGTATTGGCTTCGAAGAGCTTGCGCGATTACAAGACCTTACTCACATACCACCTACGCTCAAGCGTGAATCTGCATATCTAACGCATCCTGTATTTCGGCGGTATCGTTCTGAGCATGAAATGCTACGCTATATAAAGCGCCTAGAAAACAAGGACTTATCGCTCGTACATTCAATGATACCGCTTGGTTCGTGTACGATGAAGCTCAATGCTACATCGGAGATGATTCCTATAACATGGCGTGAGTTCAATGCTCTACACCCATTTGCACCGCTCGACCAAGCGCAGGGCTATCAGCGGATTTTTCGCGAGTTAGAGCGTGACCTCTGCGCGATAACAGGCTTTGCTGGTGTTTCCTTGCAGCCGAATGCAGGAGCGCAAGGCGAATATACAGGGTTGATGGTCATTCGTGCTTATCATGAATCACGTGGTGAAGGGCATCGTACAGTAGCGCTGATTCCTTCTTCGGCACATGGCACAAATCCTGCATCAGCAGTTATGGCAGGTATGAAAGTTGTCGTAGTCGGGGTTGATAAGCGTGGCAATATTGATGTCGATGACCTTCGTACAAAGGCTGAGCAGTACAAAGACAATCTGGCTGTACTGATGGTAACGTATCCCTCAACGCACGGCGTATTTGAATCATCTATTCAAGAGCTGTGCGCGATTGTGCATCAGTACGGCGGTCAGGTGTATATGGACGGTGCAAACATGAATGCACAGGTAGGTCTGACAAGTCCTGCAATTATTGGCGCCGATGTGTGCCACTTGAATTTGCATAAGACCTTTTGTATCCCGCATGGAGGGGGCGGTCCGGGCATGGGTCCGATTTGTGTTGCACAGCATCTTGTACCATTCCTACCTAGCCATCCAATTATTCGTATGGGCGGCGAGCAAGCAATTTCTGCAGTTTCTGCAGCTCCGTGGGGTAGCGCTTCAATTCTTGTAGTGTCGTACATGTATATCCGTATGATGGGCGCAGAGGGGCTGCGCCGCGCAACAGAAGTAGCGATTTTGAATGCAAACTATATCAAAGCTCGCTTAGAGGAACACTATCCTGTGCTCTATACAGGAGAACATGGACGTGTTGCACACGAGCTTATCTTTGACTTGCGCGAGCTGAAGCGTACGGCAGGCATTGATGCTGAAGACGTCGCGAAGCGCTTGATAGACTATGGATTCCATGCCCCAACACTGTCGTTTCCTGTGCCAGGAACTATAATGGTTGAACCAACAGAAAGTGAATCGTTGGAAGAGCTTGACCGCTTTTGCGAGGCAATGCTTTCAATTCGTCGGGAGATAGCAGCTATCGAGCAAGGCTTAGCAGATAAAGATGATAATGTGCTGAAAAACGCACCTCACACTGTTGCTGCTGTGTCTGCCGACACATGGGAGCACAAGTACACTCGCCAAGAAGCAGCATACCCTCTCCCTTGGGTGCGCGAGCGGAAGTTTTGGGCGAGTGTCGGGCGTGTAAATAATACTTATGGTGATCGCCACTTGGTGTGTACATGTCCATCAGTAGAATCGTATCACACAGAAAGTGAACGTATCTCGCCTGCTGATGCAGTGATGTGACAGTGTGAGCAGAGTGCAGCAGTCCTGAAAAAAGTTATGAAATGGTAACACAAACGTAATTAGGCTGTTGTTGAGAAAATTGCTATACTGCCAAGCAACTAAGTAATATTGCTGTCTTACCTTCTTGCTTGCATATGACGAGTACGACACTTCTTCATACGAGGGCTGATAGCAGTGTGCTGTACAAAGCGCTACACTATGTGTCTGTTATTGTCTCGGCAGTATTCAGTCCTGTTGTTTTGCCAGTGTTTACGTTCTCCGCAATTATGCTGCGGGACACAACATTGCCAGTGGAGCGCAAGTGGCTGATCTGGAGCATTTGCCTGCTGACAACAACAGCAATTGTTTCGGTGTACGTAATATATCTGAAAATTTCTGGTGCCATTGGTTCTCTAGACCTTGACCTACGCTCCGAACGCACAAAGCCTTTTATTGTCGGTCTAGTCAGTCATTGTGTGGGGTTCGGGCTAGTGTATTGGCTTGATGCTCCTCCACTAGCGACATGGCTGATGTTTTGTTTTATCACTAACACATTGCTCATCCAAATTATTACGCATTGGTGGAAAGTAAGCGTTCATGCGACGGGTATCGGTGGAGCGGTGGTGTCGTGGGCATTTCTGTTCGGCGCAGCAGCGCTGCCGTACTTCCTTCTCGTGCCAATAGTCGGAGCGTCGCGTGTGGTGCTCCGTAAGCACACAACTGGACAAGTTATCGTTGGCTCGCTAATAGGGCTGTGCTTGACAGCTCTACAGCTGCGCTATTTTCTGTAGTTATACACTTAAATCTCGATTGTCTGGCCCTGGCCTTCGCCCCTTGCTGTAGGGCGAAGGCTATTTTTATCCGCGGTTCCTCTAACTATTGCACGTGCACGATAACGCTTTTGGGGAGCAGAGTGTCGAAACGCTCTGTAGTCTCATGTTGATGATATGTGCCAGGTATTAAACTTTTTTGTAGGCGGCATCATCGAATGAGTGTAAATTCTGTATATTTGCCACAGTGTGATAGTTTCCCCATGAGTTACGCCCTTTCTGTGAAGCAGCACGAACACGCACTGCTAGCAGCGTTACGCCAAACGAATGAGAGCAATAGCGCTGCGGCAAATGAGTTTGTGAGGACATACCAAAAATTTGTGTATGCAACAGCGCTGCGTTATCTGAAATCCTCCGACGATGCATATGATGCGGCACAAGAAGTATTTATTAAAGCGCTCAATAATATCAAGAATTTTCGCGGTGACAGCTCCGTAACAACGTGGTTATACCGCATCACTATCAACGTTTGTGCGGGAATCAAGCGTAAGGAG
>JANWZB010000189.1 GCA_025055035.1 Candidatus Kapaibacterium sp. | reverse complement strand
GCTAATGTTGCGATTGCTGTATCACCGGCACCGGATACGTCTGCTACGCGGCGGGCTTTTGTTGGTATGCTGTGCATTGTACCGTTGCGTTCAAATAGCATCATACCTTGTGCGCCGAGCGTAATGAGAACATTTTCTGCAGAAAGTCGTTCCAACAGTATTGTTCCTGCCTTGCGGATGTCATTATCATGTGCGAGGGTGAAACCTAAGGCGTCTTGTGTTTCTTTTCTATTGGGCTTAAACAGCGTTACATTCCGATAGTCGAAAAAGTGTGCTTGTTTGGGATCTGCAAATACGGGTAAGGAGTAGGCTTGGGCAAAGCTAATTAGCGACCGAATAAGGGACGATGTCAGCACGCCTTTGTTGTAATCTTGCAAAACAAGACCAGCCAAGCGCTTTGTTGTGTGTTCTTGCTGAAGTATGTTTAGTAGCCGTTCAGCAAGATAGTGCTCTATGGGTGCTCGTGTTTCTCGGTCGAGACGAGCGATATGTTGGTTATTCCCAAGAATGCGAGTTTTGACGGTTGTTGGGCGCATGCTATCGGTTACAAGACCGATTGTACTCATGGAAGCATTGCGCATAAGCTCGATAATCGTGCTTCCTGCATCGTCATCGCCAATAATTCCCAGCATGAGAGGTTCAGCACCTAGCGCTTGAATATTTGCCGCAACGTTTGCTGCGCCCCCCAGATGAGCTGATTCGTGCTCAATATCAACTACAGGTACAGGTGCTTCCGGGGAAATACGCTGTACTGAACCCCAAAAATATCGGTCGAGCATAACATCACCAACAACTGCGATACGCTTTGCACGAGCAGCTATCAGCAAGCTTGAGGTACGTTCTATTGAAGGAATTTCCATAAGTACAACACGGACAGATGCAAGGAGAATAGCGGCACAAAGTTACAGGCCTAAGAGCGTTTACCAAAGTATTTTCTTGTGCGATGCACCAAAAAGGGAGGATCCTTGAGGAAAATTCAAGCGCTGAGAAAACTTTGGCGCTCTAGGATTTCTTGTGTATTTTTTCGCTGTGTCACTAGACAGGTTGCCGTATTCACACTATTGTCAAGGAGTTGTTATGATGAAAATGCTACGCTACAGTGTGCATGTCCATCGTGCTAGGAGTATTGGATTATGCACCACGATAATGGCTGTGCTGGGGATATGCCTCATACCAGCACACACTCTTGCACAAAAAGCTACTTTGACTGGAAAAATTATCGACAAAAAGACCAATGAACCAATAGCTGCACGCATCAACGTGCCATCTGCAAAAGCAGGTGCTGTCGCAAAGCTTGATGGTACATATTCGCTGTCGTTACCGGCTGGTACGCATCAAATCATCGTCTCATTTCCGTTGTTTAAGACGCTGAAAAAGACTATAACTGTTGGTGCAGGTGATAATCAAACGCTCAATATTGAACTTGAAGAAGATCTGGTGGGTTTAAGTGAGATCGTTGTGCTAGGAACACGGCGTTCAGACCGCACAGTAGTGGAATCTCCCGTACCGATTGATATTGTGCCTGCAGCCGATATGCGACAGAGCGGTCTGACAGAAACAAATCAGATGATACAGATGATTGTTCCATCGTTCAACTTTCCTCGCCCTGCGATTGCTGATGGTACGGACGCTTTACGCCCTGCAACAATTCGTGGTTTGGGACCTGACCAAACTCTTGTGCTAGTGAATGGGAAGCGCCGTCATACTACTGCTCTTGTGCATGTAAACGGCACAGTAGGGCGTGGCTCGACGGGTGTAGATTTGAACGCCATTCCGGCAAATATGATAGAGCGTATTGAGGTGTTGCGGGATGGGGCTGCCGCACAGTATGGCTCAGATGCTATCGCTGGAGTAATTAACGTAATTCTTCGCAAGGATTTAGGGCTGCATGTAAACTCAACAGTTGGTCAGACAACACGGAATGACGGGCGTGTTGTACAGGTTGGTGCCAACTATGGTATTGGCTTGCCGAATGGTGGATATTTGCATATTGGTGGGGAATATCGCTTTCGTGATTCTACAAATCGCACGGGTGTAGACATTCGCCGCATGATGCCAGACACAATTCCCGGCTCACGTCCTGCAGACTGGGCTGCCGATGACCCTCGTCGCATCAATCACTGGCAAGGTGATTCTCGCACGCGCGACGTCGGTGGCTTTCTCAATGGCATGCTCCCCATAGCTGAGAATCTTTCTGCTTACATGTTCGGAGGCTATACATATCGCGAGTCTGAATCATATGGGTTTTTCCGCACACCACGTGATGCACGCAATATTTACGAAGTGTATCCTAATGGATTTTTGCCGCAGATTTTTGTTCGCAGTACTGACTTTTCGGGTGGAGTTGGCGTAAAAGGAGAGTTAGCAGGCTGGAACTATGATGTTTCTGCAGTGTATGGGGGTAATCTTTTCAACTTCAATGTGCGCAATAGTTTGAATGCATCGTTGGGAGTGAATAGTCCACGAAACTTTAATTGTGGTACACTGGGGTACAACCAAGGCTCTGTCAACATTGACATAGCGCGTGGTTTTGACATCGGTCTTGCAAAGCCATTGAATATTGCTCTGGGTTCGGAACTACGCTTAGAAAACTATACGATTACTGCTGGGCAGCCAGAATCATGGTGGAATCAACCTAATAATATTGGTGCACAAGCAATTACCATCGGTCCTGGTCCAGCACGTGATACTGTAATTTCTGGTGTAACAGTACGGCTGCCAGCGAGTACGACACCAATCCGGAACTTTGTTCCGATTGTCAATCGCATTCCTTTTACGCAAGATGGACGTGGTGGTATCCCTGCTCCGGGTTCGCAGGTATTTCCGGGATTTCGTCCCTCCGACGAGACAAATCAATCACGAAACAACATATCTCTGTATCTTGATACTGAGACTGAGCTTGTACAAGGCTGGAATATTGGTGCTGCGGCGCGCTTTGAAAGCTATAGTGATTTTGGTTCGCTTCTGACTTGGAAAGCTTCTACACGGTACGAATTTGTATCCGGGCTAGCAGTTCGTGGGGCTATTGCTACAGGATTTCGTGCTCCGTCGCTCCAGCAGCAATACTTCCGCGCAACCTCGACAAACTTTATCAATGGTATTCCCTTTGATATCAGTACCTTTCCTGCGAACAGCCCTGCCGGGCGAGCTTTTGGTGCTCCGCAGTTAAAACCCGAAACGTCATTGAATATCAGTGGCGGCATTACCTTCGACGCTATTGAGAATCTCTCGGTAAGCATAGATTACTACAACATTGCAGTGCGCGACCGTATCACACTGTCAGGGAACTTCACAGGCGATA
>JANWZB010000188.1 GCA_025055035.1 Candidatus Kapaibacterium sp. | reverse complement strand
CGTGTAGCAAAGCGAGGAAATACCAGAGCTAACACGTATACCCGTATCATGTACCACCAGAAGCTTCGCTCATTCAACATAGGGTCAATCTTATGCTCAATCGCACGATGTGCCTCTGGTGTTTGGCTCCAGTGAAGGTATGCACGCTCGTGATGAATGGTGTGAAAGCCATTATTAAACAACAGAGCGTTCAGCAGTTTTCCGACAAAATTTCGTGAATGATTCCATTCTGATTCTTCATCAGCGTGCACATGCTGCACGTAGTTAAACAGCATAATACAATACAGAGCTACTTGCTGAGGAACAATGACAAATAGTACAGCCTTACGCCAATCGAGTATCAGCGCGCCACCAACAAACACCGCAAGAGCAACATACTGCAGCACTGATTCCCAAAAACGTGCTGGATTACGCTGCCATATATCTTTCAGGTATGCAGCAATCGCTCGCTGCTGATAGAATGCGCTTATGGTCGGATATACCAGTAGCGTCAGAAGGTTATTCTGTTCGCTTATGCGGTATGTTATCGTGTGATCCCCTTCACGATTATTCAAAGCATGGTGATTCCGATTATGCGTTGGAATCCATGCAAATGCCGGAAAGCCATACAGCAGTGTAATCCAGTAATCCATCGCTGTGTTGAGCATTTTTTTGGTGAACGTTGGTACATGATTGTGATTATGTGCAATCACTGCAACCGCAATAGCCATAAACAGCGATAGAATAAACAATATGGGATGAAACCCGTAGCTCCACTGCACCACGAGAAGTAGTGTTGCCAGTACCATGTAACACAATGTTCTAAGATCTGCAGCATACCGTAGCTTGCAGAAGTCAGCAAGAGCTTGTATCATAATCGATGGATATAAGACGAAGTAGATACGAGGAATCTCTGGAGCACATACCTATCCCATGATACGAGACATGGCATACGTGAATCCGCCAGTGAACATAAGCGACAGGAGAAGCGCAGCAGCGCCGATACTTAGCCCTTGTACTCTCGACATACCAACATGCAGCCCTACGACAAACCCTGCTACAAGATATTCCCATATCGTAAACGGATTGATACGTGCTAGAAATTGCAGAAGGTAGGGATTGTCGGATGCATCGATAAGTAGTGCAGGAGAAATGGAAACTGCTATCGAGTTTGCAAAATACTGCATCAAACCTATCACAACAGACCCTATCACCTCAATTGAAGCTGTGTAATTGACCAATGCGATAATGACACTCACTGGTGGTGCTTCACTATTAAACAGGCGCTGTAGCACCCAGAACAGCATACCATATACAAATACCGTAAGGAAAGTAAATATCAAGCTAATGCCAAGCGTTTTGGGTAGAGAGAATTCTAGCTCCTTACGCAACCTGTCGAGCTGCTCGTCAATCTGTGCTTCAGAAACACCCTGCTTCTGAGCCATTCTCTCGAACGAACGCGCTTGCATTTGGTACATTTGCTCTTGAATTGCACTATTCCGAGAATACATAAACTGTACAAGCGTCGAGGCTGCTGTTATGAGCAATACAGCAAACACAATAACCCTTGCTGGGTACACGACGTGCCGAAGCGCTAGCTCTTTTGGTGCAGCAATAATATCTATGAAGCCAATTATCCAGTGTGCCCCATCATGTTGTTGGATATACTCACTGCCGCGTGTATCGGTGGTCGGAAGGTTCTGTTCACTCATACAGACTTAGGAGCATCATTATCATTTTGCATTGTGTATCGGGCTTAATCCTTAATCATTGCAGAGCGCATACTATCACATATGGGAGAGGAGCGATCATATTTTGCCACGTTACCTTATGCACACCCAATGTTTATATGCTTAGCTTGTACAAACGGGCTGCGCAAAGATACAAATGTTTCCCACGCAAGGCAAGAGAGTTTATTGGTTAGAAAAAAAATCTATCCCCACATGCAAAATTTGTCGTAGATTTACTCAGCAAGCGTGCGCGCATTCTCTCAATGCGCGTATCTTCACCTGCGAAACTTTTGCCCAAATCACTGCGCTATCGCACTACTTGTATGAGCAAGCATCTGCACCTATTCGGTATTGGTTCGGCAATCGTCGATATTCAATTGCAAATTGACGAGCATGAATTTCAACAGCTCGGTCTTGTTAAAGGGAGCATGAATCTTGTCGATGTTGCTCAGCAAACTGCTCTTCTACGGCGCTTTGCCCATTATATACCTCACTGGAAAAGCGGAGGCTCAGCAGCAAATACTGTTATTGGTTTTGCTCAGATGGGAGGACGTGCAGGGCTAGGCTCTATGCTAGGGAAAGACCATTTGGGAGAGTTCTACGCGAATGAACTCCGTGAGTTGGGCATTGAACTCTACGCTCCAATGCTTGAAAACGAAGCAACGGGCACTTCGCTTATCGTCATTACTCCCGACTCTGAACGCACGATGAACACTGCTCTTGCAGTGAATCTCAATTATAACAAAGAGCATGTCCCAGAAGAAGCTATCAAGCGTGCTGAATGGTTGTACTTTGAAGGGTATAAGTTCACCGATGACGCAGGAGCTGGCGCAATTGATGAAGCCCTGTTTTACGCCAAAAAGCATGATACGAAAGTCGCTATTAGCTTTTCCGACACATTCGTTGTTGGTGCATTCGGACATCATGTGCGCAAGGCACTTTTGAAAACCGACCTTATTTTCTGCAACCAAGCCGAAGCGCAAGCATTTGCTGGCACGGATGATCCTGATGAAGCATTTCATTTTCTACGAAAAGAAGCCAAGCACGTTGCTATGACGCTTGGAGCAGATGGCTCGCGCATTGTGTGGGAAGGTCATACCTACACCATCCCTCCGGCACACGCTACTCCCGTTGATACAACAGGCGCAGGCGACATGTATGCTGCTGGCGTTCTCTACGGTCTTACACATGGCTACAGCCCCGAAGAAGCAGGTGCTATTGGTTCCTATGCAGCCGCTCGTGTTATCTCTCGTCTGGGTGCTCGCTTGCCCACAGAAGAAATTCATCAAGCAAAAAACGAAGCGCTCAGTAGCGTAGCACGTTCGGTAGTATAGTACGTTCATATTCCGTTGTTCGCACCATTGAGTAGTCACAGTATAGCATCTGCTAGCAGTGTAGAAACGGTATTGTGTAACTGTACGTTCATACTTTCTCACACTTCTTGCTACTACATCGGGTGCAACCGTGTCTGGATTGTTTCATCATCATGAGTTTCCTTTCCCCCATCTCAATGACGGAGCAGGCATAGAAGCTTTTGTTCGGCGTGCGCTCACCCACCATGAGTCTGGTCAAAGTGCCGACGAGGACAATATCAATGCTTTAATCATGCTGTATCGTCGTCTGCTGGAGC
>JANWZB010000187.1 GCA_025055035.1 Candidatus Kapaibacterium sp. | reverse complement strand
CCCGATGATGTCCCAATCCATATGTAACCGTCGAGTGTTTGCGTGATGCTAATTGGTGCTATTTCCTTCGGTAGCGGTGGCGAGCCAGTTTCGCTTGTCCATGAGTCATACAAGTATTGCGATGGAAGCTTGTATGGCGAGAGGCTAGGGAGAGTTTGGCCTGGTACAACACTACGTAGCAACTGTGCATGAAGAGTTTGGCAGAAGAGTACAGTGCCCCATAGAACAGTACAGAAAACCGCTCTATATATGCGCAGAAGCTGTACAAGGAAGTAGAGCAATATACTACGAGGCCGAGAAATCACAGAAATCTGGGTACTTGACAATACTCATTGAGTACACGTCCGTCAACGATGTATCAGGAAGCTCAGAAACGGATAGCTGTGGAAGGTAATTGCTCCAAAAAGCCCACAGACAAAATGTTAGGTAGAATTTACAACTTTGTTGGTGTATCGACCAAGCGGAAACGGAAAATGTGGCTGTACAGCACTGGTTGTATACAAAAAGCCTTTGCAAGGGTATGTGTTGCAAAGGCAAAAAGTATAAGGATGTGTACGGGAGAAATTGAAATCTACACATCTTCTTGGTCTTGCCGAACAAGCTCGCGTGCCATGCGTACCGCACCGAAGAGTGGAACTGCTTTCGGCTCAACAACGTGCAATCCTTTACAAGTATTAAGGCGCTTTTTAACGATTTTTGCAAGAATAGTGTCTGCTTCCATGATGCCACCAACGCACGCAACGGGAACATCATTACCTTTGAAGTGTTTGTTGTAGAGAGTGGTTACGTTTTCGATGAGGTGGTCAGCAGCACGCTCGATAATATTCGTGCATACCTCATCGCCATTGGTAGCGCATTCCATGACAAAGGGTGTAACGGTGGAATAGTCGAATGCACGCTCATTGTAGGCAGCAACGAATGTGCGGGGTATTTCGGGGTTAATTGTTGGGAAGAACTTAATCATCATGTCAGCGAAGGCTGTCCATTTTCCGCGTCCATCGAATGCGCGTGCCATTGCCGTCAGCCCTTCACGTCCAATCCATGCTCCACTACCTTCGTCGGAAAGCTCAATACCCCAACCACCGCAGCGGACAAATTCTCCTTTAGGTGTTTTCGCAATAGCAATTGTACCTGTGCCAACAATAAGCACAATGCCGTGCTCGCCCTCGAATGCTGCATCGAGGGCTATTGCTGCATCGCTAGTAACAACGAGCTTATCAATGTCGATCTTGCGCTCGCGTTTTGCCAGTAGTGAAATTAATTGCTGCGACCGCATCTGCTCTTCTTTGAGCCATGTTCCCGCTAGACCTATGAGAACAGCGTCAATCTCCCGGTTCGGTAGCTTTGCCATTGTGATAAGCTCGCTGATGAGATTGAGAATACGCTCTGCTGACTCGACAACACCAACCGTACCAACACGAGCGGTACTTGTTTCAGATTGTGCAAGCTCTGTATCTCCTTTGTAGAGGACGCCTCGTGTTCGTGAGCCGCCACCGTCAATTCCGATAATAATTGGTTCATAGGCTGTTGCCATACTACTGCTCCGCGAAAAATATCAGAAAAACGAGGAAGTTATAAGCCTTGAGGAGGGCTCCAATTTGCACGTTTCCAGCGTACGAGCTGAATATCTACTTTCCCAATAATGACCTTCATCTTTGCACGAATAGGAATGCGCGCCTCATCATCGCTGAACCAGCCTTCAAAATCTTTCTCTAGCCCGTAGATCCCTTTCCATCGAGCTTCGCCTTTGAAGTACACGGTGCGCACAGGGTACTTGATAGCAGCGATAGTGAGAACCTCGCGCTGTACATCACGGAAATTGATAAGGGTGCGGGATGTGTCGCCGTTGATAACTGTTGGGACATTGACGTATCGACCGCTTTTCAAAAATTCGCGAGCAAAGAAAAAGAGGGATAATCCGTCGTTCCAGCGCTTTGGTGAAAGGATTTCGTACTCCTTGTACTTGGTATTTTTCAAGCCTTCTTCAACAAGAATTTTGTTCTGTGTGGTAAGAAAGTCGTACCGTGTGTATTCCCAACCATCCTTGGTTTTAGTGCTTGCTAGGAATTGGTGAGAATGCTGGACAGAGGCATCCATCCATGTCTCGAACACAGAATGAAGCTCGATAAAGGGAATGCCGGGTGCTGTATCTATGTCTGCCCGTGCTTTGACAATAGCACTGCCGCGCAGAGTATCAGTGCGCTCAACGGTCATCTTGATTGTGCCAAGCAAAATACCAAGATAGGAAACTTCATACTCTAGAACTTCTCCCACTTGAATCATCTGTGCACAAGAGGGTGGAGGAACACTGAGCGCTGTGCACCAAAGCAATGTAGATGCAGTAAGGTAGTAGGAAAGGCAGCGATAGATACTGTTCATTAGCGCAATACCTAAGTGAATAAATACCGAGCGATCAAAATACGGAAAAAATTTTACAAAAGGCGAAGAGAAGATGCGTAGAATGCAACGCGCAGAACACCGTATAGTTGGACGCCCTACGGTGAAAGAAGTTTATCACAGCTTCTTGTCAATCGAGTGCCGATATCCTCGATGTTCGCTTACTCGGTGTACAGAAAATTTTAGTATTTTTGCCGCACTAAAGTATTGTGGTATAAAATTGAGTAGGTGCATAGCAATGTCACTCGTTTCTCTTAATGCTCAACAGCGCATGCTTACAGGCAATATCACAGTGTCCATTTGAGGATTTGGTGCTGGGCACATCGGTGGGAACAATATGACAGAGAAAGAGCCGGCACACTGCTTAATCGGGCAGTAGATTTAGGGGTAACGCTCATTGGCACGGCGCGTGGGTATGGGCTATCAGAAGAACGCATAGGTCGGCATTTGTCCTATCGACGAAAGGATTATATTCTTGTAAATGTGTGGATATGGTGTGCCTGGCTGTAGAGACTGGACGCCAGAGACCATCCGCGCGGGTGTAGATTTCTACGCCTGATGCACACGGAATATATTGATATTATGCTTCTACATTCGTGTTCTCGTTTCGTACTGGAGCTTCCGGGAATCATTGATGCACTCAATGATGCTGTGATTGCTGCCAAGATTCGTGCTTTTGGATATTCAGGTGAAAATGAGGATTTGCAGTATGCTCTTTCATTGCGACGATGTTCGGTTATCGAGACATCTGTGAATTTATTCGACCAACGCGGCATCACTGGTATACTACCACAGGCAGAGCAACAGCAAGTGGGGATGATTGCGAAACGCCCTCTCGGTAATGCGCCATGGCGCTATAGCAATCATCCTAAAGGAGAGTATTGCGAAGTGTATTGGGAGCGTATGAGGCGTATGAACATGCAGAAGGTTGTTGAACAAAGCAGTTTGGCATGGGACGAATTGGAC
>JANWZB010000186.1 GCA_025055035.1 Candidatus Kapaibacterium sp. | reverse complement strand
AGTATTATTCAGGAATATCGCGAGAAGATTCTTATATTTGTAAGCCATGATGCTAGTATTCGCGAAAAAGTTGATATTGTGATCGAGCTGCGTAAATATACAGAGTTTTCGCAAGGTAGCACACAAGTATCGGTCAGCTCGTCGGATAGAATATATGCACAGGTGTAGAATCTCTCAAAAAACTATGTGCTTAGTTTAAAGCTGTAACTAAATATTGACTATTGAGAGCTATGACTACTCTACGCGAAGTCCTTAAAAAGAATAATGTGGCAAAGTTTCTTGTGAACACTGTTCGCTTTCTCAAGGCAGTGCGTGTGTATAATGCGACTGGTGTAACACCAGAGTATGGATATAATAGTGCGCGCTATCTGTACTTTGCAACAAACAAATTGTCGCACAAGCTTTTTGCTGCTGCTCAGAATTTTGCTGATAGAAAAAACCGCGTTACTATTAGCAACCCGGTTGGTATCTTGGGAGATATGAGTACAGCAAACCTCAAGAACTTTATGCAGAATCTTCGTGAGGACGGTTTTCATAGATTTGGGCAGCTGCTACCACCCGATATGTGCGATGATCTTCTCCACTTTGCTCTTACTACTCCAGCAAAACCTCGTATTGCTAGGTTTGAGGGGAAAATAGTGTATGATAGGAATAACCTTGTTGCGAATCTATACGACTTTGATGCCCAGTCTTTGTTAGAGAATCGCTCTGTTCAACGGATTATCACCGATGAGTCGCTGTTGAGTGTGGCACATGAGTTTCTCGGTCCGAGTGTACGCCTGCAAAACGTATCGATGTGGTGGAGCAATGCAGACTTCCACAATGTCAGTAAGGATACTGCTGCACAGATGTATCACGTAGATATGGACACTATTCGATGGCTCAACTTTTTCTTTTATCTGGTTGATGTAGATACGCATAACGGATATCTGGTTGATGTAGATACGCATAACGGACCGCACGTGTATATTCGGCGTTCTCATCGGCAGGCGCCGAAATCTGTGTATCGTGATTATCGCATACCAGATGAGGAAATTGCCCAAGTGTTTGCGCCCGAGGACATAGTGGAGCTTACAGGTCCACGCGGCACAATCCTTGCCGTCGATACACTAGGACTTCACAAGGGGAAAGCTCTGGAGCGCGGTGAGCGTCTAATGCTGACTGTACGGTTTGCAGTAAATAACTTTGGTGCAGGTGCTCCATCGAAGGTTCAGATTAACGAAAAGTTTTCGCCAGAATTTTTGGCAAAGATTGACCAAAACCCTAGTGTATATCGAAGAGGATATTTCTAATGCGACTGTGTGGTCAGAAAATTTATCTGCGTTTGCTCACACCCGATGACGTTGGAGATACATATGTCGCATGGATGAATGATAGCGAGATAACCCAATATCTTGAAAGTCGCTGGGCGGTGCATACAAAGGAAAGCATTCGTGCGTTTGTACAGGCGATGTGTGAGAGTCCTACTAACGTGCTGTTCGGTATATTCCTACGCGACACACATAAACACATTGGGAATATCAAAATCGGGAATATTAATAATATTCATCGGTATGCTGATGTTGGATTGATAATTGGCGACAAAGAGTCGTGGGGTAAGGGGATTGCCTCAGAGGCGATTACCCTTGCTACACGATATGCATTTGAAGAACTTAATCTTCATAAGCTGATAGCAGGTATGTATGAGCCGAATCTTGGTTCATACAAAGCATTTATCAACGCTGGATATCGTGATGTAGGGCGCTATACAAGACATTTCTTTTATCAAGGGCGCTATGTCGATGGATTGCTTGTAGAAAAGTGCCGGGAATGCCGGGAAGTGGAATCGTAAGTTTGCTCGGTATTATGCAGCATGTTGCAATTTTTACAACACACCCTCTGTTTCAGAGGCACTTTGCTACAGATTTGGAACTCATCCAAAATCATGTAGATAAAGGGGATTTAGTCACTGTGTTGTACTGCGATAGCTCATTACTTGCTTGTGATATCAACACCTATCATGAGCCGGGTCAGTGCTATCTCTGCCAAAAAACTCGCTCTATTGGCTTTTCGTTGCTTCAAGGTGCTATACATATACAACCGTACTTACGACTTACTGAAGCAAATAAAGCTGAACTTGCTACTTTACAAACTATTACGTTTGCCTCGCTGCACGAACTGCAAACGTTTATGGTGGACAATTATGACGCTGGTATGGCAGCACTGTCATCTATTGTGAGCTATGTTATGAATGCAGAGCTAGATGTACAGTTGCATCAGGATCTTATTCGGCGGTATATTGTTTCTGGGGTTGCTGTGTATCGCTCAATACAAAATTTCTTACGGAGCACAAACATCGATAGATTCTATCTGTTTAACGGTAGGATGGCAATTGTACGGGCAATTATGCGGGCATGCGAAAGTGAAAGTGTACGATTTACTATTCATGAAGCGGCTGCTGGAAATGGTACGTATTCTTTGTACGACGATGCAATGCCACATAGTATTGAACTAATGACGCGAATGATACAAAAGCATTGGGAAGATACTAATGATTCCCCTGATGAGCGCCTGCGAAAGGCGGAGGATTGGTTTAAACGGCGTGCTCAAGGGTTGAAGGTCAATGGGTACTCATTCGTTGAGCATCAGCAACAGGGACGCTTGCCAAAAATGTGGAATCCGCATAAGCACAATGTTGTTATTTTTAATTCAGCAGACTTTGAGTTTGTGTGGGTAAGCGAGGAGTACCAGCATCATGTATATCGTAATCAACTCGATGGTATCCAAACAATTGTAGGTGCGTTGCAGCAGTATGAAGACTATCATGTATATTTACGCATTCACCCAAATTTGACAACAATAGAACATGAGCTACGCCCTCTGCTACAGCTGCATAGTGATAACCTTACAATAATTCTTCCAAACGATAGGACAAGTACATATGCTTTGATTGAACACGCTGACAAAGTTATTACGTTTGGCTCAACAGTTGGTATTGAAGCTCCTTATTGGGGAAAACCATCTATTCTAGGTGGCAAGGCACTCTATCAGAATCTCGGCTCGACGTATAACCCTAATACCCATGAGGAGCTTATGGCGCTCGTTTTGAACAAAGAACTTGCGCCACTGGACAAGAAAGGGGCATTGCAGTACGGATACTTTTACAACTCATTCGGAATTCCTTTTCAGCGCTATGTTGGCGAAACCTTTTTTAGTGGTACATATAATGGTAAGAAGCCATTCGCAAATCGTTGGCTCTTCCGAGCCTTCACTGCGTATAAACGCATAACACCGAGGCAGGTACAAGCGTACATCAATCATCGCTCAGTAGAGCAAGCATGGAAATCAATCATAGGGCAGTTTTCGGCTAGAGCTTCCTGATTGCGCTT
>JANWZB010000185.1 GCA_025055035.1 Candidatus Kapaibacterium sp. | reverse complement strand
TCATCGTGCGAAGCATCCAGAACAGCGCTCAACACCTCATCTTTACTTGCAAAATACTTATACAGCGTTTTCTTGCTCATTGCCAGCTTCTCAGCAATTTCCTCCATTCTTACCCGCGAAGGACCAAACTCTAGAAAAAGGTCGCGCGATGCATCAATAATCTTCGAGCGTACATCACGTTCTGCTATCGCCATTGCTAGAAAATTACACAAGGGAACAAAAATTGTTTACTAAGTTTCCAAATTTAGCATAACTTTCCCCCTTGACCAAGAAGAAACTATACGTTAAAAACTTTTAACGTATTTTCGGTTTCCGTATATAGTCGAACCACATCTGTGCTGAACATGTATGTATTACCGTTGGCTGTTTCAAGAAATATTCCGAATATTGTAGTATTCAATTACCGTGTGGGCTTCATACTGTGTGGTTGTATGTCTTCTTTGGCTGTTCCCCCCATCATTCGTGCACCACGTGGCACGACGCTGCACTGTAAAAACTGGCAGATTGAGGCAGCGTATCGCATGATTCAAAACAACCTCGACCCAGAAGTCGCCGAGCGTCCAAACGACCTTGTTGTATATGGTGGTCTCGGCAAAGCAGCAAGAAACTGGGCATGCTTCGACGCCATTCTAGACACCCTTCGGTCTATGGATTCCGACGACACACTGCTTGTTCAGTCAGGGAAACCTGTTGGTGTTGTCAAGACTCACACAGATGCGCCGCGCGTCATCATAGCCAACTCCAACCTTGTCGGGAAATGGGCAACGTGGGATGAATTTCGACGCCTTGATGCTTTAGGGCTTATTATGTACGGACAGATGACCGCCGGAAGTTGGATCTACATAGGAACACAGGGCATTTTGCAAGGTACCTACGAAACCTTTGCTGAATGTGCGCGTCAGCATTTTGGTGGAACACTCGAAGGACGCTTTGTTCTTACTGCGGGGCTAGGTGGCATGGGAGGTGCACAGCCTCTTGCTGCTACCTTCAACGGCGCAGCAGCACTCTGTGTCGAAATCGACGAAAGCCGCATCAACAAGCGCATACACGACCGATACTGCGATATAAAGCTCACGAATCTCGATGAAGCTCTCGAATGCATTCACCAGCATGTTCATACACGAACACCTATCTCGATTGGTTTTCTTGGGAATATTGCCGATGTCCTACCAGAGCTTTTGCGGCGCAACATTATTCCCGATGTTATTACCGACCAAACCTCTGCTCATGACCCACTCAATGGGTATTATCCTGCTGGCATGACTAAAGCTGCTGCTGATGCTCTCCGTATCTCGAATCCTCACGAATATCTACGCCTTGCACATTCTTCCATCTGCTCTCATGTTCGCGCTATGCTGGAATTTCAGCAAAGAGGCTCTGTTGTGTTTGACTATGGCAACAACCTGCGTGGAGTTGCTAAAGAGCAGGGGGTTGACAATGCCTTCGATATTCCTGGCTTTGTTCCTGCATTTATTCGCCCGTTGTTTTGTGATGGCAGTGGGCCATTCCGGTGGGTCGCGCTGTCAGGCGATCCCGAAGATATTGCTGTTACTGACCGTGCTCTCTGCGAACTATTCCCTCATAATACATCCCTGCATCGGTGGATAGAGAAAGCATCACGGAGTCTACGCTATCAAGGGCTACCTGCACGTATTTGCTGGCTCAACTATGGCGAGCGTGCAAAGGCTGGAAAACTGTTTAATGACCTTGTGGCTCAAGGGAAAGTTTCTGCTCCTCTTGTTATCGGCAGAGATCATCTCGACTGCGGCTCAGTTGCTTCGCCTTACCGCGAAACAGAATCTATGAAGGATGGCTCAGATGCTATTGCAGACTGGGTCTATCTTAATTTTGCTTTGAATATCATTGGCGGCGCAACATGGGTATCACTTCACCAGGGCGGTGGAGTAGGAATGGGCTACTCACTCCATGCAGGAATGGTCATTGTTGCTGACGGCACACCCGAAGCTGAACGCCGACTACAGCGCGTTCTCACCTACGACCCGCTCACAGGCATTGTACGCCATGCTGATGCCGGGTATGAACGTGCACAAAACAACGCTCGGATACATGGTATACACATACCTATGATGCCATAAGCATCCTCTGCATCCAGATGTCATCACTTCTTATTTACAACATTGGTTCGCTAGTAACACCCCATGCACAAACACAGTTAAGGCTTGCTGGGGATAGTATGGGGAACATACACATACAAACCCATGCAGCTATTCTTGTAGAGGATGGTATCATCACTCGCATTGGCGATTCTGCAACACTACTACACGAGCTCCGTACAACACACAACACAGCAACACTTGCTAGCATCCGGATGCTCGATGCAAACGGCATGACAGCCATTCCCGGTTTTGTTGATTCTCATACACACCTTGTCTTTGCAGGAAATAGAGCACAGGAGTTCGCTCTGCGCGCTCGCGGCAAGACCTACCAAGAAATCGCTGCAGCAGGAGGGGGCATTCTTTCCACTATGCGCGCCACACGAAATGCATCTGCTGAAGAACTCCTACATGCTGCAACGAAACGTTTAGACACCATGCTACGCTACGGGACAACGACCGTCGAAATTAAAAGCGGCTACGGCTTAAATACAACCTCAGAATTCAAAATACTCGAAGTCATCGCTGAACTTCAACGCACACACCCAATCACTATTGTACCAACTTTTCTCGGAGCACATGCTTTCCCCCCTGAATTGCGCGATTCCCCAGAAGAGTACATAGACAGAATCTGTAGCGAAATGCTCCCTGAAATACAAGCACGTAACCTTGCTACATTTTGCGACGCATTTTGTGAGCAAGGCTATTTCTCACTTGCGCAGTCGGAGCGCATCCTGAGAACAGCACAGGACTTAGGATTCCGTCTGAAACTGCATGCAGACCAGCTTTCTGCATTTGGCGCTTCAGAGCTTGGGGTACGCTTACAAGCAGTGTCCGTTGACCATTTGGAATGTACGGGTCATGAAAGCATTCGCAGTATCGCTGCATCAAGCACTATCGCGACAGCATTACCAGGTGCATCGTTGTTTTTGCGGCATTCCTATGCTCCTGTACGAGCACTTATTGATGCAGGAGCAACTGTTGCCCTAGCTACAGACTGTAATCCCGGATCCTCTATGACAATTTCCATGCCGCTGATGATGACTCTCGCTACTACCCAAATGCATATGTCGCCTGAAGAAGCACTCACAGCATGCACACTGAATGCTGCAGCAGCGTTGCTACTCTCGCATGAGTACGGCAGCCTTGAGGTTGGGAAAAAAGCAGATATTCTTCTGGCTGATGTATCGCATTTCTATGAACTCGCGTATTACTTTGGCGTCAACCACATTGTTCGCGTTATTAAACATGGGGAGATTGTCGTATAGCAATGCTTGAGCGCATACAGCATATTCTGACAGTACCCGCTGCAGAAGTGTTTTTTTCGCGACATGATGCAGAAGACAGACGCATGGGTGATATTGTTCTACGCGGCATTAGTT
>JANWZB010000184.1 GCA_025055035.1 Candidatus Kapaibacterium sp. | reverse complement strand
TAGTAAGCCCCACACAGGGTGCAAGAGCACCGCGTCAAGCTTCATTGTGAAGGAATCTGCCTCTGGCACTCGTGCTACCGTTGATGCCACGCCGCGCGCCCATTCGTACTGTTCTTCAATATGTTCCGAACTTGGCATCCTGCTAGAGGATATATCAGGAATCTGAAACCCTCGCAGTGCAATATGCTCACGAAGTTCCTCTAGTCCTATACCCCGATGCCCTACTATACCAATCACCGGAACATTCAATGCCTGTTCCATTGCAATATCATCGAAGACTCCGCCATTTGCTTTGATACTATCAATCATTGTTACCACAACAACTGTCGGAAGACGCAGCGCCGCATATTGGGCGTAAAGGAATAGGCTTTTTTCCAGATTTGTTCCCTCCATAACAAACACTACAGCATCAGGACAAGGAAACTGCTCATGTTCACCTTGAAGCACAGCAATTGTTAGCTCTTCATCAGCAGTCTTGGGAGATAAGCTATACAATCCCGGAAGGTCAACAATATGCGCTACTATTCCCTCAATATGAGCTTCACCACGCTTCGGCTCAACAGTAATCCCCGGGAAGTTTGCAACTTTTTGCCGCAAGCCTGTAAGTGCATTGAACAGTGTGGACTTACCGCAGTTTGGCGTACCAAGCAGTGCAACAGTGTAAGGATGACGGGAATTGCGGAAAGCTGTGCTGTGATAACGAGCAGTCTGTGATGCCATGCTCTACAGTTCCTTTCCTTGCGCAACAAGCAGCAAACAAGCGTATTGTGTTTTGGAGTAGCTAACGCTATGCTATGCGCTCTATGCGCATGTGTGCAAGTTCGTGTGGGCGCACAACAACTCGAGAAGTACGGTACTGAATCTCCACTGGACCATTGAATGGTGCTTTGCGCAAAAGACGAAACACTGTTCCCGGCACTAGCCCAATTTCTCGCAGGCGCTCTGTAAAGGGGTCTTGATGTGTATAGGTGATAACGCGTGCTACTGCACCAACAGGCAATGTATCCATAGTCCGTAATGTAAGCAAATAGCAAAGCTGTAGCTTTGCAAATCTAAACTAAATCCAAACAACGAGCAAGAAAAAATGATGCGTGTATTCACACAGAAGTTCCAGAAGTTCATATCCTTTGATACACAGAACGAAAGCACGAAGCCCTACTGTTTGCTGGAACAGTAGGGCTTTTCGACAAGAGGTATGCTCAGTATCATGCGTTTCCATTCTTAACTGCATCAAGCAGAATTTCTGCTACATCACGTACGTTCACATCGTCAACCTTGTCTTTGCTTTTCACTCCGTCATTGATCATTGTCATACAAAATGGACAGTTAACAGCTATAGTTTGAGCGCCAGTAGCAAGTAACTCTTCTGTACGCTCAATATTCACGCGTTTTCCATCGTGTTCTTCCATAAACATGCGTGCACCTCCTGCGCCACAGCAGAATCCCCTGTCTTTGCTGCGTAGCGGGTTGATAACCTCCAAACCCGGTACGTTTGTAAGCACCGCTCGTGGAGCATCGTATTCTTGATTATATCGCCCTAGATAACACGAATCATGATACGCTACGGCAAGAGGCGATGCATTGCTTCCGTTAATACGCAGCTTGCCTGCTGCAACTAAATCCCGAATAAATTGTGTATGGTGCACGACCTCATATACGCCTCCAAATTGCGGGTAATCATTCTTCAAAGTATTCATACAGTGCGGGCACGTTGTAACAATCTTCTGGACATTATATGTACTCAGCGTTTCAATGTTCATTCTCACCAGCATATCCGCAAGGTATTCATTACCTGCGCGGCGAGCAGGATCGCCTGTACATTTTTCTTCTGTACCGAGAATACGGTACTTAACGCCAGCAATATCCATCAGCTCGGCAAATGCCCGCGACACCTTTTTTGCTCGGTCGTCGTAGCTGCCTGCACAACCTACCCAGAACAGAACATCCATGTCCGAATCATCGGCAACGGTTCGCACTGCTGTACCTTCTGTCCAATCGGCACGTTCAGACGGCGAAAATGCCCATGGAGTAAAGCTGTTTTCCATGTTACCAAAGGCTGGCTGCACCTCGCTCGGAAAGTTAGCTTCCATCAGAACAAGAGAACGTCGCATTTCTACAATTGCCGGTACATGCTCAATCATAACAGGACATTCCATTTGGCACGCACCACATGTCGTACATTGCCATAGGGCTTCTACAGGAATATAATCACCAATAAGTGCCCGATGCCATATTGCTTGCTCCTCTTGACTCAAAACTTTCTCAAACACTACTTGTCCCGCACTCCCTGCGTCGTCGGGCTTTTTGCCTTTGGCAAGGAGTAGTGCAGATTCCTTTTCCTCTGGTATAGAGGTTTTCTCAGCAAACGCTCGAAACTTGAGCATGAGCGGTGCTTTGTCCATTGTGCGGTCGTGAATGGCAACAATAATTGCTCGAGGGTCAAGTATTTTCCCCGTTTGATTTGCCGGACAAACACTTGTACAGCGCCCGCAGTGTGTACATGTGTATCCATCCAGAAGCGTTTTCCATGTAAAATCTTCAATATCGGTAGCGCCAAACTTCTCTACACCTTCTTCTTCAAAGTCGATAGGCTTGAGGCTATTCGGATAGTTCAGATTACCAAAAAATGTGTTTGGTAATGAGGTCAGCACGTGTAGATGCTTGGAATATGGTAGATAGTTCATAAATCCGAACACTAAGAGCATATGCGACCAGAAAAATATCTCCATGCTTATGTCTGCAAATGCAGCAGGAATGACCTGTGCAATACTGCTTGCAGCGGGACGCACAGCCCACGAAAAGTCACTCCCCATCGCAATGCGCGAGGCATTTTGGAATAGAATGGACGTTACAATACAGAAAATCGTAATGAGAATCATCCCTGCCTCCAGCTTTTCACCCTCGACTTGCAAGCGGGGCACTTTAGACACATAGCGTCTCCACAGTGCAGCAAGCGTCAGTACCATGATAAGAGCACAAAATACATCAATGAGCACTGTTATCACAGAGTACAAGGGTCCGAGAAAATTAAGCGACCACCCCTCATGCAAGCCTTCGGCAATCCCTTCTACCGCCGAAGCTAGCAATACTAAGAATCCCCAGAATACACCAGCGTGAATCGGTCCAGCAATCTTGTCGCGTAGAATCTTTGTTTGACCAAACCCCACAGTAAGTAACATCTTGACACGCGCTGGAATATTATCAAGACGGTTCTCTGATTTTGCAAGGCGAAGGTACGATATTAGCCGTCGTACGTTGTATGCAATACCACCAAACGCAATGCACATCACAAGCAGAAACACAATATTTTTCACACCCATAGTATAGCTCCTGTCGTTTGAAATGGATAAACAATAGGGTTGGTGCAGTGCTTTCAAGAATACCATCAGTTTATACGTCAACAATTGACAACGCCAATCTACACAAAGCATTCAGAAAATCCAACCCCCAAAGATGAGGTACTGAAGAATGCACCCTGTGCATCCTTGTGCCACACTCG
>JANWZB010000183.1 GCA_025055035.1 Candidatus Kapaibacterium sp. | reverse complement strand
CGTCGCCTTCCTGCAACCGAGTAGAATGCTCACTATACTGCATGTTGCAAGCAACAAGAAACGAGGGAAGCATAGCAACCTTAGGATACTGTTCCCTAATGTATTCCAGCGCATCATGAATAGTGGAGTCAGCCGGAAGGTTAATCCGTACTGTGTCTGTGCCTATGAGCTCTCGTCCTAGTGCGAAAAACTTCACGGTGATAGTCATAGAGAGTACAAATGAGATAGCGGAAGAAGCGTAGCGTGGAGTCTTATGCCATAAGTGCAGCAATTGCCACCGTTGCAACGATGTCTTCTGCTGTACAGCCACGTGAAAGGTCGAGATAGGGTTTGGCTAAGCCCTGTATAACGGGTCCGACAGCTTGTAGGCGACCAAGCCGCTCGGCAATTTTATAGCCGATGTTGCCAGCATTAAGGTCAGGGAAAATGTACACATTGGCGTTTCCGGCAACAGCAGATCCAGGAGCTTTACGTTCTGCTACCTGAGGAACAAAGGCTGCGTCGAATTGTAGCTCTCCGTCCACAAAGAGTGAAGGAGCACAAGATTGCGCGATTGTAAGCGCTTCGCGCACTTTGCTGACAGATTCATGTTCAGCACTTCCTTTTGTTGAAAAAGAAAGCAGTGCTACGCGCGGCGTTTCGCCTGTAAGCCGCTCGAAATTCTGAGCAGTAGCAATGGCAATATCGGCAAGCTGCTGTGAAGTGGGCATTGGAACAACTGCGCAGTCGCCAAAAGCATACAGGCGATGACCATGCACCATAATGAAAAAACTACTCACAGTAGAAATTCCCGGTGCAGTGCCAAGAGCTTGAATGCCCGCGCGAAGGACGTCGGCGGTTGCGGAGACTGAGCCTCCTACAGAAGCATGTGCTGCACCTTCGCGAACATGCATTGCTGCGAAATAGAGCGGATTGTGCATGATTTCATAGGCTTTCTCGGCAGTCATACCTTTAGATTCCCGCTGTTTATGGAACAGTATGGCGTACTGTTCTGTCAGTGGCGATGTGTCAGGGTCGAGAATCGGAATATCACCGAGAGCAATGCTGTGGTGTGCTGCAAGCTTCTCGATGGCTGCTGTTGTGCCAACAAGCACAGGTTGGGCAAGTGATTGGTCGCGTAGTGTCCGCGCTGCACGCAGTGTGCGCTCATCGAGTGCATCGGGGAGGACAACGGTGCGCTTTAGCAAAGCCGCTTGCGCAAAAAGGGTATCGAGAAATGCCATGTGCTTGAACGGTCGTAAGGAAAAGCTGAGGTATCAGTACAGCTGGTTATATTTTTTGAGCAAGTCCCAGACAGTATCGAGCAAGAGTGATATTTTAGGCTTTGTCAGTTGGGCATCTGCACCAACGGCTTCACCTTTGTGGTATAAGTCTTCTGACACAAGCGATGAAAAGATAATGACAGGTAGAGAGGACAACACTGGATGATTTTTGATATTTTTCGTCAAGGCGTGCCCATCAAGCTGTGGCATCTCGATATCGGTAATAACTAAGTTCACCATTTTACGCAGGTCTTCCCCTTTTTGAGCACGTTCAGCAAAGGTGAGGAGCATTTCCCATGCAGCAAGTCCATCACGGCATGAAAGAACGTTGTAAGAAGCTACACGCAAACGATCTTGAATCATTTTGCGGATAGTTGGTGAGTCCTCAACCATCAGAATCGTGTATTTACCACCTTCAAAATGCTCAATAGTTTCGACTTCTTCTAAGCCAAGCTTTGGATTGATTTCGGCAATGATTTTCTCAACATCCACCATGAGGATGTTCTTGTCTTCTGTTTTAATGATGCCAATGATAGATGTATTGTCCGCACCGAAGTCTGTGAGGGCATCAGGTGCTTCAACTTGCTTCCACGAAAATCGGTAGATGCGTCGCACATCATTCACAACAAAACCTAGCCGCATAGCGTTAAACTCAGCAACGATAAGCTTGCGGTCTGGTGTCACGTTATCAAAGTGGTAGAGCCAGTTACCTAAATCAATCACAGGTACAATATAGCCCCGTAAGTTGAATATCCCGACGGTACTTGGCGGCATATTAGGGAGTGCCGTAATTTGAGGCATTTTAATGATTTCCCGCACCTTTGCAACATTGATACCAAAGGATTGCGATACTGTTGTGCCATTGCTATCGGGATAATCAATAACAAACTCTATAACTTCGAGTTCGTTTGTCCCAGATTCTAGCAGGATAGAAGTTTGCTTTGCCATGGCTGTGGAAGAAGAAAGTGAGAAAAAAGTACCTTCATGCTCAGCACTTACCGCGTAAAAACAAGGCGTGCCCGTGCCCGTAAGTCTGTCAGTGGAATGGCGATGCTATCGCGTCCACTCTTGGGGTTGATAATAAGACATGTGGAGTTCATGGAAACAGTGTCAGTTTCTGCAATGAGTACCTCATCGCGTACAGGATTGTAGGTAATGCTGCGAAATGCACCATCGAGCGTTGCTTGGTTAAAGAAGAGGTTCTGGACATCAATTTGGTGAAGTGCCCGATTCGTTGGCACATAGATAAAATCTTGCTCCGTTACAACTAGTCCAAAAGCGTTATCGTTCGTAGAATCACTTGTTGTCACGATCGGTGCTTGCTGAGTAATCCGCCATGATGGAAGATTAAGTCGGCTCACTCGCGGTGCTGTACGTGGCAAATTGTCAAATCGCCCTGCGCCAGCACTCACCACAATAAGATCGACGCCGCTTGGTGTTATGTGTAGATATTGTGGCGCGGGGGGGACGCTGATGCGCTCAGTTACAGTATTTGTGCGAGAATCAATCCGTACTACCTGGTTATCCCCACGCAGTGCGCAGTAGATTTGATTTTCTCGGACTGCAAGTGCAACGGGATTGCGACCCACAGGGATTTCCATCGGTATAGTGAAATTTGTGACATCGAGGACACCTAGCACCGAAGCATTGCTGAAGGCGATATATCCAGTTGTTGCATTCGCAAAAATAATATCAACAGGGGTGCGATTTTGGGAGGCGAAGTCTAGTGTTGCGATAGAGCGGTACGTAGCAGCTGAGAGTACTTCGATGCGGCGCTGCTCTGGTAAAAACACGTACAGATTGTTCCGAAATGTGTAGATTTTGCTCACGCGTCCATTGATGCCACGAATGCTGTCTTTTGCGCGGAAGAGATTGTTGTTGAGTAGGCGTGCCGGGATCGTTGTAAGATTGCGGTTCTTTACTGCATCCGCTTGTAGCACAGCGTATTCAACGTAGCGAGAATTTGCTTCATCTGTTACAACGAGCACTTGCCAATCACCAGCTGGCTTCGGGGGTGTTGGCTCGTTGAGGGCGCAGCTAACGAAAAGACACAGAAGCATGCCTACTGCTCCACATCGTACAGCAGCAGAGAAGTCTTGCTGTTGTGGCAAAAGTAGTGTGAAGTACGACATATGCAAAGGTTGTAATCGTAGGTGAACGAAAGAAAAACGCTATATGAGCAAACGCACTTATGCAAGGCGAATGACTCCTTGCATGAGCGCCGTCATTTTGGGTTCTGCTTCCTTAGCAACAGCAATAATGTCT
>JANWZB010000182.1 GCA_025055035.1 Candidatus Kapaibacterium sp. | reverse complement strand
ACTATTTGTTGTTGAGAATAGCAAAGTTATACGACGGTTACTCAATAGCGCATGCCAAATACATTCCTTTTTTGCAACACCTGAGTACTACGAAGAATTTAGTGAGCTTCTGCAAGCGAAGGGCGTCGAGAGTGACAAATGGTTTGTGGCTGAGAAAAAACTCATGAATGAGATTGTAGGATTTCGCTTGCATGAAGGGGTTATGGCACTCGCGTGTGTTCCAAGTATGCCGTATGTGCTTGATGACATAGAGAGTCTGGTTTTCCCTCTTGTTCTGCTTGTGGGAATAAGTAATGCAGAAAATGTTGGTGCGATTGTGCGGAATTGTGCAGCATTTGGCATTCCATCGTTAGCTGTAGATGCAGCAACGTGCAATCCCTACATACGGCGTGCTGTACGAGTGTCGTTGGGTGGTATCTTCGCTCTTCGAGTGTATCGTGCTGAGCGTGCTGCAGACACTCTTGTTAAGCTCAAGCGCACATGCCCCGATATACAGATTGTTGCTCTAGAAGCATGCCCACATGCTCAGAGTATATGCAGATTGAATTTTCAGGCGCGTAGTATTATAGTATTTGGTAGTGAAGCGCATGGTTTGCCAGAAGAGGTGCTCTCAGTGTCTGATGCTCTCGTACAAATACAAATGCAACCAAATCGCGAATATAATGCAGTAAACTCATTAAATGTAGCTTCAGCGAGCGCTATCGCATTGTATCAATATTCTCGCTGTGTGTTTCTGTAACAGGTGCTATTTCTTTTGAATCGTAGGAGGTAAGTATGCGTCTGCGATGGTCGACACGCCGTTGGGCGATGAAAGAAGTTGCCAAGACTGTTCGCTCTATCAATGTGCCGCCACCACCTGCCCCATCGCGTGGGTTCTGGCGCGACTTTGTGTTCAATATGCGTAACGTGTATGCAACCGCATCTATTTTTGGATTAGTGGCACTAGTATACTTTTCTCCAGGGAATATTGAGATTTTCGATCCCATACAGGAAGCATTGGCAGACTTTAGCTTCAACGATATTGTGTTTGCTGAATGGCGTAAGGAAAGCGAGCCTGTTGACCAGAATATTATCATCGTTCATGTTGGGCGTAACCGTGCTGAAATTGCTGCACAGGTCAAAATTCTTGCGGCAATGCAGCCTAAGGTTATAGGTATAGATCCTATTTTCAGTAGCGAAAAAGAGCCAGAGATCGATGCAGCGTTTCGAGATGCCCTTCAATCGGCGGAAAACGTTGTATTAGCTGCTGAACTTACAGAATGGCGCGAGAAAACGAGTAATACTCCAGAACTGTTTGAGAAGATACGTGCACCACACCCAAAATTTCGTTTGCCACACGTAAGTTTTGGGCATGTAAACTTTTTCACAGAGGGTGAGGCAGCAAAAGCACATACAATACGCGAGTTTGAGCCGCAGTATATTGTGCGTGATTCATCATTTACAACACGAGATACAGCAATTCGCGCATTTGCGCTCGAAGTTGCTGCGCGGTTCAAACCTCGTGTGATGCAAGAGATACAAGAGCGAGGTGAGAAGCGTGAAGTGATCAATTATCGTGGTGGACTGAATAAATTTATTTTAATCGATATCGAGCCAGATATGTCCATCGATTCAGCTGTGGCAATGTATGGCTCGCTTGTGAGAGGAAAGATTGTGTTGCTCGGTTTTATGGGACAACCGTTCAATAACCCCTATGATATTCGCAGCAAGTTTTACACTCCTGCGTCGGAGCAATATGTCGGTAAAAGCGTTCCCGATATGTATGCTATTGTACTCCATGCAAATATTATCTCTATGCTAATATCAGGGGAGTATATTCAGCAAATGCCCGAATGGTTGGGCTATGCCATGGCTATAGTTGTATGCTTTTTTAATATGGCACTTTTTTACTGGATTAGTGTCAAGCTACCTAGCTTTGCTGGAGGGGAGATGAAAGTGATTCAGTTGCTACAGTCGGTTCTTCTGGTTGGAGGCTCGATGCTTATGTTGTACAATCTCGATTATCAGATGGATATTGCCTTGACACTTGCTATTATCCTTATTTCATCGGATGTTATGGAAATTCATGAAAGCTCGGTCAAACGCCTAATAGAACTTTTACAGGAGCACAGAAGGTAGAAAGTACCTTGAGAGCATCGTAGAAACAGACGCACATTAACCTACAATCTGGCAAAACTTCAATCTCCTTTGTACATAGGGGCACATAGAGCTGCATTAATCCATAATTCTCCGCAAAAATGCTGGTTTGCTGGGGTGCTGTTCCGATATTTGTTGCTTTGAAGGATCATGGTCTTGTGTGTTATTGTCGATAAACCGATTGATACGCACGCTGTGAGCAAAGTCGCCTGCACTGCGGCGCTTATATGCTGGCTCGTCGTACTTTTGGAGTTCTTGTATTCCACTTGGGCTGCGAGAAGGTATGGTCCTTTGGGGTGGTTGATGCTGAAGAAACAGAGGGTGTGATACATGCGGTTGTCCAGAGCTACCCTGATGCATACTCTGTGACGGTGGATTTTGTAAGCGTTCGCTATTGCTTCCTACGGTAGTTGCCGAAGCGTGGGCACTGAAACCTGTGGCAACAACTGTTACCATGAGTGTATCGCCCATGCTTTCATCAAACACAACACCATGGATAAGATTGACATCACTACCCGTTGCTTGCTCAATAGCAGAAACGGCATCGCTGACTTCAAACATTGTTAAGTCTTGGGATGCTGTAATGTTGACAAGAACACCTTGAGCACCGTTGATCGAAAGACCATCAAGAAGCGGTGAGGATATAGCTGCTTGTGCTGCCTCAATAGCACGATGCTCACCTTTTGCGATTCCTGTACCCATCAGGGCATCACCCGTATTTTTCATAATAGTGCGAACATCAGCAAAATCAACATTGATGTAACCTGCGCCTGAGATAATGTCAGATATGCCACGTGTAGCGTTATACAGCACATCGTCAACACGCATGTATGCTTCGCGCATGGATGTATGTTTGTCAATAATCGAGAGTAAGCGCTGATTCGGTATGACAATGAGTGCATCAACGTTCTTGCGCAGCTCTTCGATACCACGCTCTGCAACCTGCATACGCCGCGATGCTTCCCACTTGAAGGGCTTTGTGACTATAGCAACAACAAGCGCTCCGAGCTCGTGAGCAATTTTTGCTACTACTGGTGCCGCTCCTGTACCCGTGCCGCCACCCATACCAGCAGTGATAAATACCATATCCATACCCGTGAGCATTTGACGAATTTCGTCTGCACTTTCTTCGACGGCTTTGTAGCCAACATTAGGGTCTGCACCAGCTCCTAAGCCGCGAGTTGATGTTTTCCCGAGCTGTATCTTATGTGGAGCAAGATTGTTTTGTAAAGCTTGTATATCGGTGTTAGCAGCTATAAAATCGACGTTTGATAGCCCTTTAGCAATCATGTTGTTGATGGCGTTTCCGCCGCCACCGCCTACTCCTACAACACATATCCGGGCTCCCTGAATGTTTGTTGTTTCAAGTTCAATCACGGCTGTGTCCTCGAAATTGTGAATAGTACTCAGTTATGTGTGCATCAATGAGTTGCTATAG
>JANWZB010000181.1 GCA_025055035.1 Candidatus Kapaibacterium sp. | reverse complement strand
TGGTGTAAGGCGCTCAAATGCTCGCGATTCGTTAATTTTGGGATTGATAAAGTCGTCGTTAAAATACGTAATGTTATCGTACCGCAACCCACCTGTGATGCTGACTTGTGTGCCAATGCGACACTCTGCTTGTGCAAATGCCCCAAGATTCTGTGCTCCTTCGCGTTTGTTCGTTTGCAGACGTGTTCCACGCTGACCATTTGCCTGATTGTAGAACAATATTGCACCGTCTTGGTATTGTATATCGCTGCCGGCGAGAATATTTGCATATAGTGTGTCGTTCAAGTGCATGCTATGACGCAAGAGCAGGTTGCCACCAGTGTGATAACGGTGAAAGTCTCGAAATGTATTGCGTTCAGAACGCTGGAGATACTTGCTTTGTAGAAACGCCATTGCTGATAACACGGTGTGATTGCTGAATGCATGCTCAAACGTTGTTCCAATGCGTCCCAGACGATTAAAGCGGTGCTCGTTACGTTGGACATATGTTGGATTGTAGATAGTAGGGTCATGTTGTGCTTGCTGAGGATTATTGGCGAATTGCTGTTCGGTGAGTGGTCCGGGAATTTGAAAGTTGTTGCTTGCGGCGGTGAGAAACGTATTCATGCGGGTTTTGGAGGATATATTGGACACTATACCAAGATAGCACTGAGACAATGCACTGCGAGATTGCTGACGATAGCCATCAAATGCAGTGTTATTGAGAGAGATATATACTTTCCCGATGTCTGTTGGTGTGCCAGCGCGAACGCTTTGTTTAAAAAAGCCAAAGCTGCCAGCGTATGCCTGTGCGCTGATATACGGTTGCTCAATATCGGGGATTGTGTTGATGCTAACAATCCCTCCAGAAGCATTCCCCCATAGAGCAGAAGCATTAGAACGTACAACTTCAATGCTTGTAGCACCAGACAGGTCAATAAGGTCGAATGCTGTTCGTCCATCGGGTTCAGTTTCAGGGATGCCATCGATATAAAAGCGGATACCGCGTGATGTTCCTGCATTTGAGCGCTCGCCTGCCCCGCGAGCACCAAAGCCCCGTATCATCACGCGAACATCCTGATTTCCTGTGCGCGATTGCACCAAAACCCCAGAAACGAGGGATAGTGCTTCATCAAGACCAAAGCCGCGCGAATACTCAAACCGATGTTTCGGAACAATAGTTACTGCTAGAGGAACGTCGAGCGCCTTTTCTGGCTGGCGGAGTGCTGTAACAGTAACCTCCTGTGAGCGAATAATCTTGTATGTGGAATCTTGAGAAAGAGGTGTTGCGAGCACATTCCAAGTGCTCACAACAAGGAGTATGAGAATAGCAGGTTGCATAGTCTGTAGTAGAAGAAATAATTGGAAGAAAGCGTATGAGCAGCAGTACGTTCTGCTTAACGTTATAAGTGTAGGCATGAGCAGTACAAATCAGTGAGCATTGAGAGACAAATCTCATGTTAAATACTAGGCGCATGCTATCTATGCAGAATACACACAGATAGAGCTGTATGGCACTAGAAGTATCAATGCTCTTTTATTCTGAAAGGTGGGTGGACACGCCTCTAGACTTTCTGAAGGTATGTTGTAGGAATTCGCGATGTTGGAGGGTGAAATACTTCTCGTGTGCAGCCCAGTGACACACTGCCCTTAGAGCGAAAAAGAATGTATCTACAATGCGACATAGGTGGAGCAGGTTCTGTGGGTAGAAGAACCTGTATTGCGCGTATATCGGGTGTTATCGCTGCTGGTTTGGGAAGTGTTGGGTCGCTTCCATGCTTGTTATTCTCTAGAATGCGGGTAATAAATGTTCTGCCAAGATGCTTATTGTTTGGATTAGTAGGGTCGGAGGACTGATAGTAGTGTGTGAGAATGTCCTCCCACTCCCATTCATAAATACACCATGCTATGCCTGTGCCGTTGAGCGCAATAAGAACGCATGGCAGCAGAAAAGCTACTGTTGCGTATTGCACAAGAGTTTGTCGGGCAACATGCATAGTACCAATCTTCAGTGATGTGAATTATCGTTTCACCATACTATCATACAGTGCGCGAAGCTTCTTCACATCTTCCCATGTAGCGCGTTTCCACTCGGGATTACGTAGTAATGCTGCTGGGTGGTAGGTAGCGATCACTGGTATCCCGCGAAATTCTAGTACTCGACCCCGCACCGCTGCCATCGTGTATTTGGTTTTTAGTAACGTATTGACCGCAGTAAGCCCAAGCGCTAGAATGAGCTTGGGCTGGATGAGGTCGATTTGCTTGTAGAGATAGGGCTCGCAGCAGGCGACCTCATCAGCTTCAGGGCGGCGATTATTGGGTGGTCGGCATTTGATGATGTTAGCGATATAGACATCTTCACGCTGAAAATGTATCGCTTCGAGGATTTTGTTCAAGAGCTGTCCGGCACGTCCTACAAATGGCTCTCCTTGAGCATCTTCGTCGGCTCCGGGAGCTTCACCAATAATGAGTAGCTCTGCGTGTGGATTCCCAGTACCGAAAACAAACTGTGTGCGCGTCGCTCCAAGCCTACAACGCAAGCATGTATGGATACGGTGATACAGAACAGATAGTGATTCTGATTGTGCCCATTCTGGATGCACGCTTGGGTCATGCGCTAGTACATCTATTGTCGAAGAGCTGGAAGATACTGTTGTGGATGATTCCAATTCTGCAAACATCGAGAGTGTCCCATGTTCTTCATTCGGTGAAGCTGAGGTCTGAGGACATTTGTTCGTGCTACTGCTATCTGTGTGTAGCATATGTGTATGAGTATGAGAAGAAGGCATAGGTAATTCGGATGTAGGATGAGAAAGAGGTAGAGGCTCAGTGTATAGGGTGTTTCCGGCAAAGGCTTGCCGCTGCAAAAGATAGCGCTCAATCTTGCTAAGGATTGTGTGTATATCAGGAGAAGGCATAGAAAACACAACGTTGCTACTGTGCTGAAATAAGAAAAATCACCGCAGATTAAGAATTTTTTGCGTAATTTAGCGGCTGTTTTTGTAAGTGGCAAATGCAAGAACACCGAATGCATTTGCTCAGCTGTTAATTTGTTAGACCTTAGCGTAAACACTTATGAGTACAACTACTACAGAGAACAATGCAGGAGAGCAAGCAGACTTAAGAAATATGCTATTTTTTGTAGGTGTTGGGCTTGTTGTAATGTTTGCCATCATTTTTGCTGGATTGTATGCTGAAGCGTACATTAATCCATGGATTAAGGGAAAACCGGAGAGATATGGTCAAACAGCATTAACGACGCCATATCCACGTGTTGTTGAGCCAAATCCACGTCCAACCAATCCGCTTGATGAGGTGCTCACAACTAAGCTTCCTGCTCCACCCGACGATCCACGACTGCCAGTGCGAAATGGCTTGATTCTTTGGCTTCGAGCTGATGCTGTGCCCCAAGGAACGAAAGCAGGTGATTTAGTTGCAATATTGCCCGATGCCTCACCGCTGCGCAATGATGCTCGCCAAGTGTATCCTGTGAGCCGACCTCGCTATGCTCCACAAGAAATCAATGGTGTTGATGCATTGCACTTTGATGGCAAAGACTCGTTTTATTACTTTGAAAATGCATTCGGTATATCACCTGCAAGTGTGTTTGCTGTGTGGCAGCGGAAAG
>JANWZB010000180.1 GCA_025055035.1 Candidatus Kapaibacterium sp. | reverse complement strand
ATTGAGGACGTGAAGGCGTTGCAAGAAACACTACACACGCTCCTCGGCAGCACAGTATTAGCTGTAGCGGCGTCAAACTAGCGCTCTTGCAGTTGCAATACCATTCTGAAACCGCTGAACAAGCTGTAGCAAGCTTATGTAAGATGCTAAAGTGTCTGCATCATTCGCTTGATTTCACTTGTCGAAGCAGTTATTGCCAACGTCAAAGAGTTGATCGCTTCTACGTTATGGAAAATATTATTGTTACTCGTAGCAGTTTGCTCTTGGGCTGAATCTGCTACTCATCGAACACCAGCACTAGAGGCAATACCTGAGGCCAGCACAAGCCCAGCAGTCTGGGCTCCTTCCTCGAGCGAGGACAGCATTTGGCGTTCTAGGCACATCGGAACAAACACCGCAACGAAGATCGTTACTTCGAGTAGTAGTACAACGCAAATACCGACGAGCTTCTGGGTAATGTTTATTGACATATATTGACATAGCGACAATACTCTCGGATAATCGTAGCACACAGAATGTATATTCAATCGCAGACTGTCAATACACTGCCTAGGTAATCTAATATTCGCTTAAGCTGCCTACACAGGGATATGCCCTTCTGGTGGTGTATGTACTTCATCTTGCTGTGTAGCTTCAAGCGAGAACGGTAAAATATCATTGCGTGATGCAGCGACAAAAATTTGTACTGCCAATATAAGTAAACCTACATCTTCTGCCACTTTTTTCCATCCAATTTTCTCGCCTCCTCCTTGAGAATAACACCCACAATCAATGTCCAAATCCCTTGCCATTGCTGAACCAATCGCAATGAGGAAAACAACCAACATGCCGGCAACAATTGCCGAGTTTGCACGAAGCCGTACACCGAACACGAGCAGTATTCCTGATACTACCTCTATCCATGGCAGTATAAGCGCCATTGTCTGCACCAACGAACTTGGAAGCATCTGATAGTTATCTATTGCCTTTGCGAAGACATGGGGTTGGGCAATTTTCTCAACACCAGCAACAACAAACACTGAGCCTAGCACCAAACGCGATGCAAGAACAACAACCGGGTGAAATAGAATCGTCTGCATTGCAGTTCTCCAGCATTGTGCAACATATAACAGTTGATACATCAACTAAAATATTGCTTTTTTGCCACAATACCGACACAAAAGTGCAGATTGTGCATAATTCTCTGCGGAACCTTACTAGACGCGCCACAGTGGGTACCATCAAAATAGCCCCATAGAAACACAGCAAAAACTTGGTAAAAAGTGAAACTTGTGCTAAGTTTGATGAGTTACGCTACCCACATCACTAGCACTACAAAAACCCAAAGCTGCAACAAAACACCGTTCTTGCTATATCTCGATGGCAACACTATCTATTGCGTACAGATGTAGCTGCAACACACGGAATATCACATCATATATCACACCTACGCTACACCTAACACTATATACTAGTAAACCCATGGCAAAAGATAAAGACGACACATCAAAGCCACCTACAAAAGGTGAGGCAAAAGCGGAAAAGCAAGAGCAAGTTCCCATTCTCCTAGAAGCACGAAGAAAAGCCTTGCAAGCAGCTATCGAGCAAATTGAAAAAGACCATGGCAAAGGCTCGATTATGCGCCTTAGCGAAAAGGTTGTTACGCCGATAGACGCCATTTCCACAGGCTGCATTTCTCTCGATAATGCTATTGGCATTGGCGGCGTACCGCGTGGCAGAATTATCGAAATTTTCGGACCAGAATCTTCAGGTAAAACTACAGTCTGCCTGCATGTTATTGCCGAAGCACAAAAAAATGGAGGTGTTGCAGCATTTATTGACACAGAACATGCTCTCGATATCCAGTATGCACGACGTTTAGGCGTTGATCTGAACAACTTACTCCTATCACAACCCGAATTCGGCGAGCAAGCACTGGAAATTGTTGAAACGCTTGTTCGCTCAAATGCAATTGATGTTATCGTAATTGACTCTGTAGCAGCGCTCACACCTCGCGTGGAAATTGAGGGTGATATGGGCGATGCACAAATGGGTTCACATGCTCGCCTTATGTCGCAAGCAATGCGCAAGCTCAATGCAGCAATTAGCCTATCAAAGACAACAGTGATTTTCACCAATCAGCTACGCTCGAAAATCGGCGTGCTCTACGGCAACCCCGAAACAACCACTGGAGGAAACGCCCTCAAGTTTTATGCCTCTGTCCGCATAGATATTCGTCGTAAGGACATTATTAAAGAGGGCGACCAAATTGTTGGTAATCGTGTGCGTGTCAAAATCGTCAAAAATAAACTTGCTCCGCCATTCAAGGAAGTAGAGTTTGACATCATGTACAACGAAGGCATCTCTAAACTTGGTGATATGATTGACCTAGCGCTCGAACACAAAATCATTGCGAAGAGCGGCTCGTGGTTTAGCTATCGCGACGAACGTGCTCAAGGGCGTGATGCTATGCGGACTATTCTAAAAGAACATCCTGCACTGCTTGCACAGCTTGAGCATGATGTAAGACAAAAGCTCGCACACCTTGCTTCACAGCCAGCGTCCAATGGTACAACAAGCCTATCTCATGGTGTACAGATTGTATCGTCTTCCTCTGATACATCATAACGCAGAGCCGAAAATCTGCCACTTTTTGTGCAATTTACAGGACAACGTTCTTCCACTTTAACAACTAACCGTTATGTTTGGTTTAGGAACACCAGAAATTCTCGTCATTGCTTTCTTAGTTATCTTGCTCTTCGGATACAACAAAATCCCTGAACTGATGAAAGGTCTAGGCACAGGGATTAAAGAATTTAAGAAGGCAGCAGCAGCAACTCACGACGAGGACAAAGAGCAGAAATCGTCATCGTAGCTCGGTACGTTTTCTTTGACTACCCCAACTCTTTCTCTTTTCGCGACGAACGATGTTTGATGTTGGCGGCGGAGAAATCCTTCTTATCGCACTTGCTATACTGTTACTGTTCGGTCCGGAGAAGCTCCCTGAGCTTCTCCGTTCCTTTGGTCGAGGTATGTCGCACCTACGCAAGGCACAAACTGAATTTCAGCGCAATCTGAATGCTATGGCAGATGAAATTCATGAGGTTGTGCAGCAAGACAGCAACACTACGCAATCACATTCTCCCTACTGGCAACATGCTACGGAAGCAGATACGACGCAGTTTGCTAGTATACCGCCAAGTACTCTTCATCAACCTCATGCGCTATACCACACCCAGCCACAGCAGAAAGCAGATGCTCTACCGTCTTCTCACACCGAGTCTCCTGAACAGCAGTCACTAGACAAGTCCACGTTGCCTCCAACAGCGGATACAGAACCCATATAGGTTAACTATGCACAGCATATCCTCTCACAGCCACATTATGAACTCATATTCCGCATTCCGAACAGCATGTCTTGCTCAGCAAGCATCGTGCATCGATACTGTAGAGCACTTTCTTCGAGTAATTGAACAACGTAACTCCACCATTAATGCCCTACTAACGGTGAGTGCCGATACAGCACGGCGTCAAGCAGAACAAAGCGATAGCAACTTTCGCAACGGACAACCACGCATACTCGAAGGCATGGTCGTTGCTGTAAAAGACAACATTTCCACCAAGGGTCAACGCACGACGTGTGCATCGAAAATTCTTGAAAACTTTGTTCCGATTTATGACGCCACTGCCATCGAACGCCTGAAATCCGCTGGTGCAATCGTCATTGGCAAGGCAAATCTTGATGAATTTGCTATGGGT